>JBMCXL010000080.1:0-10536 GCA_048621015.1 Phycisphaeraceae bacterium | reverse complement strand
GGCGAAGACCTCGAACACGTCAGCCACTACTTCGAAGACCCGCACCGCTACTTCCGCCAGCGGCTGCTCATCGTCGGCGGGCGCAACTCGGCCGTCGAAGCGGCGCTGCGCTGCCACCGCGCCGGCGCGCAGGTGAGCCTCAGCTACCGCCAACCGCACTTCGATGAAAAATCAGTGAAGTACTGGCTGCTGCCCGAGCTCAAGTCGCTGATCAAGCACCAGCGCATCGACTATCACCCCTGCACCACGCCGACGCGCATCACCCCCGACCGCGTCACGCTCGCGCCCAGCGGCCACGCCGCATGCGATCAATCGGGCAACGGCGAAACATTCGACCTTGATGCGGACTTCGTGCTGCTGCTCACCGGCTACGTCATGGACTCAATGCTGCTGACGGATGCCGGCGTCGAACTGGTCGGCGAAAACGCCGCACCGAACTTCGACGCGCAGACGATGCAGACCAATGTGCCCGGCCTGTTCGTCGCCGGCACCGCCGCGGCCGGCACGCAGGTGCGCTTTCGCCTGTTCATCGAAAACTGCCATCCCCACGTCCACCGCATCGCCCGCGCCATCACCGGTGAAAACCCGCCCGATGGATGCATCAACCCCGTCGCCCGCCAATTCGAGCTGCCCGAGAGCTGAGCGAGGAACCGGTCCGCACTTCCCCAGCTCACGATGCTGCCGCGCCCCCGTTGGGAGTGGGCGATGGGGGTCGGCGGCCTCGCATTGAGGGGTCGGCGGCCTCGCATTGACGTCGCCACCTCACCCGCTATCTTCACCGACGGCGCGAACCGGTCGCGCCGCGATCCGCTCGAAAGATCGAAAGGGAGAAAGCACCATGCAACACCGCCCGTTGAGCCTGCCCACGTTCCTCGCCGCCTTGTTCGTCACCGGCATCGTCGCCGCCTACACCCTCAGCGTCGCGCCCGCCACCGCCCAGCAGGAAGAAGCCGCGGCACCGGCCGCCGCCCAGCCCGCGGAGACTGAAGCGCTGCACGTCCATGACATCAGCCTCGCGCAAGCGCAGGCCGTCCTCGAAGCCGCGCTTCAGCAGTCCGAGCAGATGGACCTGGCTATGAACATCGCCGTGGTCGATCGCGGCGGCAACCTCAAAGCCTTCGCCCGCATGGACAACGCCTGGCTCGGCAGCATCGACATCGCCATCAAGAAGGCCAAGACCGCGCGCTTCTTCGACATGCCCACCGGCGACATCGGCGAGCTGAGCCAGCCCGGTGAGCCGCTCTACAACATCGAGCACTCCAACGACGGGCTCATCACCTTCCCCGGCGGCGTGCCGCTGACCACCGCCGACGGTGAGGTGATCGGGGCCGTCGGCGTCTCCGGCTCCACCGTCGAGAACGACCACACCGTCGCCACCGCCGGCGCCGAGGCGATCCAGTGATCCAGCCCGCTCACGCCGAGCGGCGCCGCTGCTCCGGCTCCTCACCGGCGCGGATGATGCGGATGGACGAGGGATGCGGCCGCTGCGGGGCGACGCCGATGCGGTGACGATACGACAGCTCGCCGCCGTACCAGCCGGTGATCAACAACAACACCGTGATCACCGTGGACAGCACCAGCCCCCACGGCACGACGAAGTCGACCGGCTGCACCCACCGAAAGCCCAAGCTCACCGCCGCCAGCACCAGCACGACGCCGTTGCCGATGAAATGCATCCATCCATCGGTGCCCTGGCGCGCCCGGTCGATCGTCCAGAAATCAACCGCGCCCACGATCGCGGCCAGCACACCCATCACCAGCCCCGCCGCGATCAGCCAGAACGAGAAGGATGCCCACATCGGATCGAGCACGCTCGCGTAGGCGATGTCGGTCGCCAGCGCACCAATCAGAAACGCGACGGGAAACAGCACGAGCATCGGATGGATCGGGTGGCCGCCGACCGCCGCCGTGCTCGGCGCCGCGTCCGATTCGTCGTGGTGATAGGGCTCGGCGTGGCTGTGTTCATCAACCATGGTGATGCTCCCGAAGTGAATGCGCAAACGAAGCGCCGCGACGCTTGCGCTTCACGCTAGCCGCACCACCCGCCGCGGTCAGACGGTGCTTCCCCGCAACCACGCTTCGGTGATTGTCTGAGACGAGGGACAACTCGCGCAGAAAATCAACACCCTCTCCCCTCGGGAGAGGGCCGGGGTGAGGGGATCAGCAACCACCACAGCGTCTGTCTCGCGCGGCTCACACCCGGTCGCCGGCGGTCCCCTCACCCGCCTCGTCGCCTTCTACACGCGAATGTTGCGCTGCCTGTTCGGCACCCTCTCCCGGGGGGAGAGGGTTTCGGGCGCGGTCACGCGCTGCGCCGATGCAGCCGCTGCGCCACGACATGCCAGATCAGCCCCACCGCGATCACCCCCAGCCCCGCGGCCCAGTAGATCGGCTCGACCCAGAACGCCAGGAACAGACACCCCGCCAGCCCCATCCACGCGAACGCGCGCGGGTAGATGCGCGCCTCGGCCGGCAAACGCAACGCCGCCGCGTTCGTGATGCCGTAATAGATCAGCACCGTGAACGCGCTGAACGACCACGCCGCCTTCACCGACCCCAGCATCAGCAGCACGATGATCAGCGCCCCGGCCACCAGCACGGCCGGCACGGGATTGCCGTGCGCGCTGACATGAGCGATGCGCGCCGGCAGATCGCCGCGCCGCGCCATCGCCAGCGCCACACGCGACAAGCCCAGTACCAGGTTCAGCAGCACACCAAGCATCGCGGTGATCGCGCCGATCGCGACCAGCACGGCCAGCGGCGTGGCGGTGCCCATCACGCCCATGTCGCCGAAGCGCTGCGCGACCACCTCCAGCGGCGCCGCCCCGCCGCGCGTCGCCGCGGCGAAGTCCTCCGCGCCGACCGCCGCGATCGCCACCGTCGCCACGCTCATGTACAGCACCGCCGAGATCGCCAGCGTCACGATGATCGCCAGGGGAATCGTGCGGCGCGGATGGTGCACCTCCTCGCCGAGCGTGGCGATGCGTCCGTAGCCGGTGTAGGCCACGAACATCAGCGCGGTGGCTTGCAGCAGCGCGGCCGGCGCGGCGGGTTCGCCGTTGCTGGCCGGGGCGATGAACGGGGTGAAGTGCGTCGAGCCGTTGCGCCACAGCAGCGGCGCGCCCACGAGCACGAACGCGCCCAGGGCCAGCAGCGTGATGCTGATGATCGTGATGTTCACCGCGCTGGTCCGGCGGATGCCCAGCAGCACGACCGCCACGACGGCGAGCACGACCAGGGCCGCGGTGTTCGGCCCCACCAGGCCGCCGAGCCACTGGTTGTCGCCGGTCATGAGTTGGGCGAGATAGCCCACGCAGCCGAGCGCGGCGGTGGCGGCCGAGGCGCTCTTGGCGGCGAGGAACATCCAGCCGGCGGTGAAGCCCAGGGCCGGGTGCAGCCGCTCGTAGCCGTACTCGTAGGTGCCTCCCGCCACGGGCTGCGCCGCGGCGAGCTGAGCCGAGGAGAGGCCGTTGCACAGCGCCAGGCCCGCGGCGAGGGCGATGGCCAGCACCACGGCCGGGCCCGCCACGCCGGCGCCCAGGGCGATGCTGACGAACACGCCGGTGCCCACGATCGAGCCGAGCCCGAGCATGACCGCCCCGCCGACGCCGAGCTCGCGCCGCAGGATGCCGCCCCCGGCCGGGTCGACCGTCTTCGCCGTCTGATTGGTCACGCCCTGCTCCTGTCGCCGCCCCCGTCACTACGAGCCGCTGAAAGCCAAGCGCGGCGATCCGCGGGAGGCAGCGTACAATATCCGGGTTCGAATGGCTTCCGCAACGAACGTCTGTCGTCGAGGTGACTCATGAACGGTTCTGAGCTGATGCTGGCGTTGGCGGCGGGTGTGGGGCTGGCCGCGGCGTGCGGGTTCCGCGTGTTCACGCCGCTACTGGTGATGAGCCTGGCGGCGCGGGCCGGGCACCTGAGCCTGGCCGGCAACGCCGAGTGGCTGGGCAGCGACCTCGCCCTGCTCGCCCTGGGCACGGCCACGGCGCTGGAGATCGCCGCGTTCTACGTGCCGTGGGTGGACAACGCCCTGGACACCGTCGCCACGCCCGCGGCCGCGATCGCCGGCACCGTCGCCGCCTCCTCCATGCTCGTCGGCATGGACCCGGCCCTGCAATGGACGCTCGGCGCCATCGCCGGCGGCGGCACCGCGCTGACCGTGCAGAGCCTGACCGTCGGCACCCGCGCCGTCTCCAGCCTCACCACCGGCGGACTCGGCAACCCGGTCGTCGCCACGACCGAAGCCGGCGCGTCGGCGGGCCTGGCGCTGCTGGCCGTGCTCCTGCCGCTGCTGGCGATGGGGTTGGTGGTGCTGCTGGTGCTCGTGCTTGCGCGCTACGTGGTGCGCCGCTGGCGCTTCCGCCGCGCACGCGCGGCGGCGGCGTAACCGCGTGAAGCGTGGCCGCCGCTTGCGGCTTCGCGCGACGCCTGAGCTTCCAACGAGACTTCGCGAAGCCGCAAGCGGCTATGCCTTGTGCTTGGGCAGGTACAGGCTCACGACCCCCTTGCGGATGAGCATGCGCAGGAACGTCGTTACGGCGCGCTCCGCTTCGTGCGGGTTCAGCTCGTGGTTGCGGATGAGGCGCTCGATGATGTATTTCACCGGCTTCTGGCCGTCGCACAGGTTCAGCACCTCCACGCCGAACTCGTCGAACTCGAACTGCCGCTGAATCTTGCCCGGCAGGCGCAGGAGTCGCTGACGCCACGGCGAGGTGGGCACCTCGATGGTGATGCGCTCGCCGCCTGTGTCCATCGGCATGCGATCGATGATCGGCGCGGTGACGGGGCGGGCGTCGAGCGATTGCTGACGCGAGAGGTTGACGGCTTGACGGCGACGCTTGGCCATGGGGATTATTGCCAGTCGAGACCGTTGAGGATCGTTTCGAGCGTTGGTTCGAGGCGCTCGGGGTCGTCGGCGAGGCGGATGTAGAGCAAGCGGTCGTGCTTGGTGTCGTGGATCATCCAGTGGTGTTGGCGGCGGGGCAGCTTCCAGCGGAAGAGCCGAATCGGCCGGCGCAGGTGCGACTCGCAGACCAGCCCGGGACCGAGCGGGGTGTCGATTGTATCGCAGCGCGCCCCTTCGACGGTGCCGGGCAGGTCGTAGATGTTGTCGCCGGTGATTTTGTCCTGCTTGTGGAAGGCGGTGATCCAGAGGGGCATGCCACAGCGCTGCAGCGCGAGGCGGGCGGTGTAGAGCAGGCGGATGGTGAGGCTGTGCGCGCGGCGGTCGCGGTGGCGCAGGCGGATGGTCATGTCGCCGAGGTTGAGCGTGGCGCTGTCGTAGAGATAGCCGGCCGGCGTGGTGAGCCGGTGGCCGAAGAAGGCCCACTGCTGCGGCTGATCGGGCGGCTGGTCGCGCAGCGTGGCGGCGGCGCGGCGGAGCAGCGCCTCATCCGGGCGATCGGCATCGATGAAGTGCACGATCATCTCGACGACGCGGTCGCTGCCGCGCGCGAAACCGACGCAGCGATCCAGCCGTTTCTGCGCATCGCGATGGTGCAGCAGCGGCGCGAAGTGCTCGCTGTCGATCGGGTTGATGTGGCGCTCGGCGGTGGCGCGCTGGTCGCGCGGCAGGAGGCGCACGAGCTGGTGGCGCAGCATGCGCTGCGGATCGAAGCGCCGTCGCTTGATCAGCCGCCACGCCAGCTCCACGCGCGGCTGCGCTTCGTCCGCCAGGCCGACGTCGCCGCGCGGGTAGCGGCCGTCGATACGGAACAGGCGGCACGCCTCGGGCACGTCCAGGCGAAGGCCGGCCCAGGCGAACGGGCGGTACTGGTCGTCGACGGCGCTCACGATGTCAGGCGGAGAAGGTGCATGAAAGACGCTCCCGCTAGGGTCCGTACCGGTTCATGGACACGCCGGAGGAGAAGCCCAGCGTGATGCCGAGGATCGCCCACACCAGGATCGCGATGATCTCGCCGAGGATCAGGCCGATGAAGATCGGCCGGGTGCGGTCGTAGGTCTGCTTGCCGCCGTACTTGACCACGCCCTTCTTGGCGATCCAGCCGAGGAAGAAGCTGAACCACAACTGCGCCATCAGCGGGTTGACCAGCATCACATAGCCGATCGGGTGCGGGAACCAGAACAGCGTGCGCCGCAGCAGCAGGCTGAACGCCACCCAGGCGCCGCCGAGCGTGTAGGAGAAGGTGTTGGCCAGGTCGAACTCGGGCTCGGCGTTGGCCAGGGTCTGGGCGGGGCTGAGGATGTATTGCGGGCCGGCGGTGTAGAACCACCTGCCCATCTGCTGGGCGCCGATCAGGTGCGCCAGGAACAGCGAGCAGCCGATGGCGACGATCACGCTGACCGTGATGCAGAGGATGATGTTCAGGTGAAACTTGGCGCGGCTGGCGCCGGTGTCCTCGCGCAGCTTGGCCGCGTTGGCCAGGTTCGGCGCCAGGAACGCTTTCACGTCGAAGTACAGGATCGAGTGAATCGGGATGAACGGCACGGCCGCCATCTTGAGCCACCCGCCGCCCAGCGCGCCCAGCCCCAGCGTCTTGTAGATGTGCAGCGGGCTGATGTGCGCCTGAATCCAGTACACACCACCCTCGGCCACGATGCGCATCAGCCCCATCGTGATCAGCGTCAGCACCGCCGTCACGATCGCCGCCCACACCCAGCCCAGATCGCACCACACCAGCCAGCCGTAGAACACCGCCAGCGACACGGCCAGCGCGATCACCGGCATAGAGAGACGCAGCTTCTGCGCCGCCGACTTGCCCCGGCCAAGGTGTACGAAATCCCACAGCGCGCGCCCGAGGCTAATCGCCGCGAACATGAGCAATCCGCCGCCACCCTGCGCGGTGACCGTGTTCGCCTCGCCGAAAAACCCGGAGGGAAAGTCATCGCCCGTCTGGCCGTAGCCGAACCAGACCAGGGCGAGGATGATCGCCTTGCCCACCAGGAAATAGAACCACATCGAGAAGCTCACCTCGGTCGGCAGCAGAAACGCCACGCCGACGGCGGTGAAGATGATCAGGAACATCAGCGGAAACTGCCCGCCGGTCACCCCTTCGAAGATGCCGCCCTCGACAATGCTTGTCACGCGCCACCGGCTCATCCCCAGCGGAATCTTGCCCATCCCCGGAATCCATTCCGCCGCGATGCTGCCGTTCCACGTCCAGATCAGGAACACCAGCGCGAAGGCGAACCAGAACCCGGCCGTGCGCAGCGTGTACGGCAGCCAGCGCCGACTGCCTTCCTCCGGCAAGAGTTGCTCAGGCAACTGCGCAAGCGGGAAAATCAGCTTCTCACGCTTCACCCAATAGCCCAGGACCACGTACGTCAGTGAATAGAACATCCCGTACGACGCGGCGATGAAAATCAGCCACGCCGAAAGCGGCTTCATCCACGCGCCCCACGGAATCTCCATGAACACCGCGCGCCAGTAGCGCAGCTTGCCGTCCTCACCCAGCAGCGGCGCATCCTCCGCCGGCTGGGTCAACGCCTGCCCGGAGGCGTCGGTCGGCTGCAAACCGCGACGAAAGTCGAGAATGTGACCGAGCACACGCTCGACCTCCTCCGGCGGCGTGGCGCGGAACGTGATCTGACGCATCACCCCCATGCGCGTGCCCGACCAGATGCGCTCCGCCTGCTCCGACAGCGCCGCCAACCGGGCGCGCAGCACCGCGTTCGACGCATCCGGCCCGGGCTGATCCACGCGCACCTCGCGCACCCGTGACAACGAGCCAATCAACTCACGCGCCCGCTCCCGCGCCGCCTGCACCTGCGCATCGGCCGGCGCCTCCCCCTCCGGCAGCGCCGACCGCGCCGCGTTCAACCCCGCAGCCAGTATCGGCACCGCTGTCGCATCCAGTCGGTCCACCACCGACCGCGCCGCGGCGGGCTCCTCCAGCAACCCCGTCTGCTCGAACAGGCGGCGCACCGTCACCGCCGCCTCCGCGTCCGCGGCATCCGATGCATGCGCCTCGATGAGCTGCGCCACCGTCAGCGCTGCATTCCGCTGTGTCTGACCAGGCTCCACCGGGGTGCTCAGGAACAGCGCCGGGTTCAGCTCCGGCAGAATGTCCTCGCGCCAGCCGCGCTGGGCCGTGTTCCACTCCGGGTTCCACGGCGTGGCGATCATCGGCACGATCTGCGAGGTCAGCCCGAACGTCGAGATGCCCGAGGTCACCAGCATCGCGGTGAACACCGACATCAGCTCGGCGCGATTCAGCGGCCGCAGAATCCGCTCCCGGAACACCGCGCGCAGCAGCGGATTGATCACCAGCACCGTCAGGAACAACAGCCCGAAAGCGAGCACCGAGATCAGCGTCGGGGTCAGCAGCGCGTTGCTGAGATTCGCGGCCAGCACCGTGCCGATCGCCTGCGCCACGCACAACAGCACCGACAGCGGAATGATCCACCAGCGCACGTCGGTGTAGGCGCGGGGCGCGGCGCCGGGGGAGGTGACATCCGCGGGCGACGACGCATCGTCCCCGCCATGGCCACTCAACTGGGAAACGTTGACACGCTCGTAGGGTTGTTCAGACTGCGTTGGCACGTCGTTTCTTTTCTCGTCTTGGAAGCTGCCGCCCGAGCCGCGTGTGGCTTGGCAGACATTCGCAACCCGCCACCTCGCCAAGCCGCACGCGAGGCGCGAAACAGATGCGCCGCGCGTCGGGTTTGTCGGTCAGTACCCCAGCGGCGTCGTGCTGCGCGCGATCAGCGCCACGGCGACCGCGCCCATCGCGATCAATCCCACGCCCGCGGAATAGCCGGCGAACAGGATCGCCACGTACTGCTTGTAACGCTGATGGCCCAGCTTCGGCTGGAGATAGAAGCGCCCGATCAGCGCGCCGATCAGCTCCATGATCATCGCGCCCGGCGAGCTCTGACCCAGGCCGCGCACCGCCCCGAAGACCAGGAACGTGGGCAGGTGCATGTAGCTGAGGATCGCGTATGCGCCCACGCCGCTGACCAGGCCGTAGCCGATCACGTCGAACTTGATCGCTTCAAGGAACTGGCTGGTGCCCTCGGCCGTCGCGGTGACGTGCAGGGCGAACATCTTGGCCTTCAGGTCCCAGACTTCCTGCGTGAACGGGAACATCGGGCTCGGAATGTCGCCCAACCGCCAGATCAGCTCGCAGAACAGCAGCGATGCGCCCGCGAGGATGGGCACAGCCAGGATCTCGATCTTGATCACGTCGGTGACGCGCGTGCCCAGCAGCTCCATAACGCGGAAGTCCTGCGTCGTGCGGCCGTAGTCGTTGATCGGAATCGGCGCGAACCAGATCGCCGCGCCTTGATAGCCGGAGAAGATGTACGCCGCCTCGCGCACCATCGGAATCTGCACGACTTGGCCGACCAGGCCTTCGAGCTTGGCGGTGACGTAGGAGATGATCGGCTGGTAGATGAACGCGAAGCCGAGGAAGAACAGTGCGGGGAATCCGTCGATCAGAAACTCGGCGAGCAGGATGTAGCCGATCGTGCTGGCGACGTAGATGAACAGCGCCAGCCAGATGGACAGGTCGCCGCGCGCGGGATTGCGCTTGAGCACCTGCTTGGCGCGCTGGAGGGTCATGCGCTCCTGGTTCGCGTCGGCGGGCGTGTCGGTGCCGCGCATGCGCTTGTAGAGCGGGAGGACGACCGTACCGAGGCTGATGAGGAAGATCGCCGCCGCCAGGCCGATGCTGAACGACAGGTAGAAGTCGACGTGGTTGGAGTAGAGCGTGTCGACCACGTTCATGCCCTCTTCCCAGCTCGTGAGGTTGCCGGTGCGGAAGAGGATGGGGTTCATGATGTAGGTGACGACCAGCCCGACGAACCCGCCGACCACCGCCCAGAACGGCAGGACCATGCCGAGGACGAGGAAGCTGGCGTCAAAGACGATGTTGATCGGCACCGCGGGCATGAAGTCGCTGCTGGAGATCTGCGGTGTCAGATCGAGCCAGGGAATCGGAATGATCTCCACCGTCTGCCCGAACACCGAGCCGGTGATCGCCGGCACGCCGACGTATATCAGCCCGAAGCTCAAACCGAGCACCCCGCCGATGGAAAACCACCGCCAGCGCCAGCGGTTGCCGCGCTCCTCGCGCGTCTCGCTCAGCGCGCTGATGCCCAGCGCGCCGACCGGGGCCATGGGAAACGGCAGCCGCTCGACGTGCGCGGTCAGCCGATACAGCGCATAGCCCAGGCCGAAGTTGTCCACCCGGTTGAGGATCATCACGCCCAGCAGGAACGCGATCGGCCCCGCCCAGGCGCGCGTGAGGAAAGTGTTGCCCTGCTGCTCGATCATTTCCGCCGACGGCGCGACCCACTCGGGCACCTGCGAGGCCACGCCCATCGCCTTCATCGCCGGGGCCTCGACGAGGTATTGATTCCACAGGAGCTGCGCCAGGATGCCGCCGGACAACGCCGTGTTGCCCACCTCCGCCATCGCGCCGGTCATCGCGATGCCGGCCATGTAGAACAGCAGGTAGACCTCCTGCTGCTTCAGATCCTTCATCGACCGCTTGGCGACCTCGGCAAACAGGATCACCGTCACCCACCGCGCCGCCGGCCCGAGCGACTGGCCCATGAACAACGTCAGGT
>JBMCXL010000079.1:0-10552 GCA_048621015.1 Phycisphaeraceae bacterium | reverse complement strand
CTCCGTAACGCTCACCAAGGCGAACCATGACCGGCTGTAGCGAGTGTGGCGGTCGGCGGGCCGGGACGGATCACACCGGCTGAACCGATCGCGATGGCTGGCGGGGCATGCCACCGCCACTGACGGCCCACAACCGCGGGATGAGCCATGTGCGGACTGGCTGCGGACTGCTGCGGGCCTGGCGATGTCACCGATCTGGCTTGCAAGTTAAGTATTGACATGGAGAAATGGCCTGATCATCATACAAGTATTACAGAGGGGTGCGATGACCGCCGGTGAGTCCAAAACCCGCGATCTGACGCGAGCGCTGCTGCGGCGGATTCGACGAAGCCGCATGGCGCCAGGCACCAAGCTCGCCTCCGAAGCGCAGCTCGCCGAGCGCTACGGCGTGAGCCGGGTGACCGTCCGTCGCGCCATTCGCGAGTTGACGCGCCAGGGCATCCTCGAGTCGCGCGCCGGCGTCGGACATATCGTGCAGTCGCACCAGCCCGCGCTGCGCATCGGATTGCTGGTCGGGAACGCCGTGTTCACTCCGTTCCAGCAGGCGGTGCTCAATGCGTTCGAAAAGGAAATGACCGAGGCCGGCTTCCGCACGCGCCTCTATGTCCTGCGCCTGAGCGGCTTGAATGGGCAGCGCGATACCCGACCGGTGATTCAGGACATCCGCGCCGGCGAACTGGCCGGTGTGCTCGCCGTGAGCTGGTCGGCGTATGATGGCGAACACAGCACCGAGCTGGTCAACGCCATGGCCGAGTGCGATGTGCCCTACGTCGCCCTGACCTCGCACCATACGGTCGCGGCCGTGAGCGAGAACCTGCAAAGCCAGGTCTACGACACCACCGATCATCTGCTTCGCAGCGGTCGGCGCCGCATCGCGCTCGTGCCGCCGGCCAGCGACAGTTCATGCGAGATCGCGCTCGATGCGTGGCGCGCCGCGCACGCCACCCACCGCCTGTCCGCCGCGCCGGAGTTGGTCCTCCCCCATCGACTCGCCGGCGAGACGGCCGGCTTCGAGGGATTCAACCAGTGGTGGCAGACCCGCCCCGACGCCGATGCGCTCATCGTCATGGACGATTATCACGGCAAGGGCATGCTCACCGCCGCACGCTTCGCCGGGGTGGACCTGCATCGGCAGCTGCGGATGGCCATTCTGTGGATCAAGGGCAGCAACCTGTTCATGCCCGGCCCGTTCGTGCGCGTCGAGCTGGACCCGGCCGGGATGGTCCAGCACGCGCTGCGCATCCTCCGATACATGATGGACGGCGCGCCGCCGCCGCCGCGGGTGCTCGTTCCCTGTCGAGTCATCGACGATCAGGCACAGACACCGGTCGCGTCAACCGAAGACACGCACGCAGCGCGTCTCCCCTCACCCGGGGCGAACGCAAGCAACTGAGACGTTCTCCCGTCATAAAGGAGTTGGGCATGCGACATTTCGCCGACCCGCCACATCGTTTCGTCTCGTCATCCCGTGATGCCGGTGCCAGCGCTGCACGCGCGCAAGGCTTCACGCTCGTCGAATTGCTCGTGGTGATTTCCATTATCGCATTACTGATTGCCATCCTCCTGCCGGCGCTGAGCGCGGCCCGGGACCAGGCGAAGCAGGTCACCTGCATGGCATCCCTGCAACAGGTGTCGCTCGGCATCCGCATGTACCTCGACGATTACAACGAGCACTTCCACGCCGCACGCTTTCGGCTGGAGAACTCCTCGCGCAAGCCGATGTTCTACGACCACTACGTCACGCTCGGCTATCTCAAAACGTCGGCGGACCTCTGCCCCCGGCGGAGCGCGATCACCGATCCCCAGGGCCGCACCATTCCTCATTACAACGGCCACGAACACATCCTCACAAGCGACTACACCTATTACGATGGAGCTTACAGCACAACCATCGTGGTGGATGCCGTGCAGGCGCAGGAAATCAAGCATCCAGAGGCGAAGGCGCTGACATTCGAACCGCGCGCCCGCGCCGCGAGCACCGGTGGCGCCATCCAATGGAGCAAGTTCGATCACCTGGATTACCTGCGGCACCGGGGCAGCCAGAACGTCATGTTCGCCGACTTCCACATCGCGAACCTGCAGACCGAGTCGTTGCGCAACGACAGGTTCGATTACGCCGTCAAGACGTGGCGGATGCACCCGTGCGTCGACGTGGGCTGGAACTTCGCCGCCCATCTCCACTCCGGCTGCGGCCACTGGCAGGATCGTTATTGAACTGCCGCGGGCGCCGCAGATGAGTTCCGTTGCCACACCAGGGTGAGAATGAATGATGCAATCGATTTTCCATATTGAGGTGGTCCTGCTGCGCGCTTTGCTGGCCAGTGCGCTGGTGCTGGCCCTTGCCGCGGGTGCAACATCGGCCGCGGAGGTGTACGACGACGCCGAGCCCGGCCAAGGCACGCTGCGCCTGGTGAGCAACGGCAAGCCGAACGCGATCGTCGTCATCGCGGACAATCCCCGTCGTTCGGCGCACGTGGCGGCGCGTGAGCTGGTGCATTACGTGGAGAAGATCAGCGGCGCCGAGCTGCGCATCGTCTCCGACGCGGTCGTGCCGCCGCGCTCCTGGTCGCCGCGGCGCATTCTGGTCGGCGAAAGCAAGCTCACGCGCGCCTACGGCCTGCGCAATGAAGACTTCCGGTCGCAGGAGATGCTGATCCAGTCGCGCGGCCGCGACCTGATCCTGATGGGCCGCGACGCCGACGACTACGGCATCATCACCTACGAGCGCAACGGCCTCTGGCCGATCCCGCACCGGGGCAACGCGTGGGAAGATGTTCTGTTCAAAGACCTGGGCACGTTCTACACCGTGCACGAGTTTCTCCAGCGTTTCGCGGGCGTGCGCTGGTACCTGCCGGGCGAGATCGGCGAGGTCGCGCCGCAGCGCGACCGTCTGGAGGTGCGCGACACGAACATTCGCCGCACCCCCGGGGCGAAATACCGCTGGTCCAGTCGGCTGTGGCAGCCGGTGCCGAGTGACTTTTACACCGGGCAGGACCCGGCTGGCTACGACCCGCAGCGCGTGGGCTGGCGCGACATGGTGATGCACCTGATCCGCATGAAAGTTGGGGGTGAGCGCTTCGCCGCCAACCATTCATTCGGCTCGTACCACGCGCGCTTCGGCGAAACGCACCCCGACTGGTGGGGCGAGCGCGAGCCGCGGCGCCGCGCGCACCTGGACTACCTGCATCCCGAGGTGCTCGATCAGGTCGTGCAGGATGCGCGCGACTATTTCGACGGCACGATCGCGGAGAAGCTGCCGGCCAGCGTCGACCGGCGGAGCATCCCGGCGGCGGGGGAATACTTCGGCGTTGTGCCGTATGACTCCAGCAGCGACTGGGTGCGCACCAACCAGGCCGAGCAGTTGATTCGCGAGCGGCGGCCGTATGACCCGGACGTGCCGGCGTCGGGGTTCTTCGCCGGGTGGATGAGCGATTACTGGTTCACCGTCGTGAACCGCGTCGCCGCGCGCGTGCGCCGCACGCATCCGGACAAGTGGATCTCGACGCTTGCCTACGGGCGCTACACGCGCCCGCCAGAGTTTGACCTGGAATCGAACATTGCCGTGCAGCTCGCCGGCCAGTTGACCAACAGCTTTCATCCCGCCGATCGTGCGTACTTCCGTGAGAACCTCGAACTGTGGCGGCAACGTGTGGAGAAGCTGTACATCTGGGAGTATTACCAGCGCTTCCAGGGCTTCTCGAACTACCGCAACTTCCCCAGCATCTATCCGCGCCGCGTCGCGGAGGGCATCGGGTGGATGCACGAGCATGACGTGGACGGCATGTTCTTCGAGGATTCGGGTTCGCCGGGGCTGCTGGCCAACCCGATGGAGCAGATGCTCAACCGCTATGTCACCTGGCAGTTGCTGGACGATCCGTCGCGCGACGTGGACGAACTGCTTGCGGAGCACTTCGAGCTTTTCTACGGCCCGGCCGCCGAGCCGATGCGCCGCTACTTCGACACGATCGAGCAGCGCTGGACCGAGGCGGGGCGCTGGGAACAGTCGATGAGCTCGATGCAGCGCTTCTGGGAAGTGCTCGGCCCCCGGGAGGTGATCGAGGCGCTGCGCGGCCATCTTGCCGAGGCCCTGGAGATGGATCTCGACGAGCCGTACCGAACGCGCGTGCGCCTGGTGCAACAGGCGATCCATGCGCGGATGGCCGCCACCGCGGCGGCGTACCGCCAGCGTTCCGCCGCACGGCCACGGATCGGCGCGCCCCTGGCCGACGGCGCGCCGCGGATCGATGGGCAGCGCGATGAGGTCTGGGATCAGGCGCGCCGCAGCAGCGCGTTCGTCGATCGCCACGGTCAGCAGGCCGATGGCCGAACGCACCTGTGGATCATGCGCGATGAAGCGCATCTTTACGTGCTGGTCGAGGCATCGCAGGCTGACGACACCGAGGTCGAGTTGATGATCGACCCCGACCGGACGCGCCGGCGTTACTGGCGGCTGTCGATCGACGCCGATGGGCAGGCGACCGGCCAGCGGTTCGACAAGGATGCGCAGCCGCGCGAGCAGTCGTGGCAGGTCGAAGCGCAGGTGGCGACGGCAAGCGCCGATGGCACATGGCGGATGGAAGCGGCGCTGCCGTGGACCGCGCTGGAAGCGGGCGAGGCGCAGCTCGCCGAGGGCCGCACATGGGGGCTGAACGTCGCGCGGCGCACCGGCGAGGGATCGCAGTACTGGTCGCCGGCCTTCGGCGACAGCGGTGAGCCGAACACGTTCGGCGTGATGTTGATTGAGGAAGATACGTCGCTCGCGGCGGTCGAGCCGGTGCTGCGCTACACGTTCGAGGCGGTCGAGGATGGCCGCGTGGCGGATGAGTCAGCGCATCACGAATCACCCGCGCGGCTGCGCGTCGCCAACGATCGCGAGCCGTGGAACGAGCCCTTGATCGAGGACGGCGCCGAGGGCAACGCGCTGCGGCTCGAAGGCGAAAGCGCGCGGCAGTATCTCGACGTCGCGGTTGATGAGGCCATCGACTTCGGGCGCGACGACTTCACCCTTTCATTCTGGCTGCGCACGAGCAGGCCCGAAGGCGTGGTCATCGGCAACACGACCACGGCGCCGTTCGTGCGGGTGTGGTTCAATGATTACGGCCGCGAACGTGCGTTTCCCTGCTTCTACATGAACTGCGGCGAGGAACATGGCCGCCAGCTCGTGCTGTTCGACGAGGCCGCCGAGGCGGCCAGCGACGGGCGGTGGCATCATTGGATGCTCGCGGTCGATCGCGGCCGGTCGGTGCGCTTCTACCTCGACGGCCGGCGCATCAAGGCGCAGGCGATCGACGAGGTGTACGGCGTGCTGCCGCGGACACTGAGCATCGGCGGACCACACCAGTATCTCGAAGCCGACCTGGACAATTTCGAGCTGTTCCGCGGGACCGATGACGCGGCGCTGCTGGAGCGCTTGCACGTGCGAGGGATCGAGGAGTAGTCGCGGGACGACTCTTCGCGGGTGGTGCGATGTTTCGGCGGTGCATGGCCCCCTCGGTGAATGTAGCGGTAGAGAGTAGAGGGTAGAGAGTGGAGGGCATGCACGATTCCCACTCTCCACTCTCCACTCACACACACTCCACAGCTCCTCGCACGGGTGCCACCGTTTCAAGCTGCACCCCCCGGGCGCTGCCGCGCCGGCGGGGCGGTCATTCAAACGTGACGCGCCCGAAGCGCTCCTTGATGTGCCAGGACCAGGCGAACGGTGGGCTCCAGGCGCTCCAGATCCGTTCGTCGAAGCGTTGCCGACCTTCCATGGCAAAGCGGTTGCGCATCACGTTCAGCCGCCACTGATCACCCGCACCGGGCGGCTGGTCCACGATGTGCCGCCAGGGCACGGCCAGCTCGACCGCCCACTGCCCATCGCCGATGTGCGTGGCCGCGCGAAGCTCCAGGTCCGGGCTGTTCTGCGGGGTGTGCTTGCCTCGCCACCAGCTCCAGGTCAGGCCCTCGGCGCTGACCATGATCTGCACGTAGTCGTCCGTGTCCGGGTCCATGTTGAGGTTGATCTCGACCGAATCGTCCGTGCAGATGGCGGAGTTGTTGCTTTCCTGGTCGAGGCGCATGTGCTCGATCCGCGGCTCCTCGCAGCGCACGGCAATGTAAAGATGCTCATCGTCGTAGCCCAGTCGGGCGCGCGTCTGCACATCCGTCTCGTTGTTCATCATGGTCACGAACCGCGGCGTCTCGGCGGCTTCCGTCCATGCGTCATCGTCCAGCCGGCCATCGAGCTGCGGCGCCGTGCTCAGGCGAGGCACCGGCAGGTGCGGAATATCGTGCGCCAGCTTCTGTCGCGCCGCGGCGGTCTCCGTCTCGATCACCTCCAGCATGCCCTTGCGGATCACCGCCAGCCGCTCGGCGTACGGCTCGCGCCCGGCCGCCAGCTCCTCCGCTTCGTCCATGCACTGGCGCAGGGTTTCCAGCCGATCGTTCGCCGCGGCCACGGCCCAGCTTTGCACGCGCTCCGTCTCGCGGGAGACTTCATGCATCTGCTCCACGGTGTTCCAGAACGTCGCCATCGGCTCGGCGGCGGGACCGTAAAACCGCTCGAAGTACTCGCTGAGCAGCGTCTCGACATCCGCCTCGGCATCGGTCAGCATTCGGCTTTCGATGTAATAATCCAGGTGAGCGATGGCGGGGTTCAGGTCGCCCTTTTCCATGAACATCCCGTCGACGCCCATGGCGCGCAGCCGCTCGATGTAGTCGGCCACGCGGCGCGGGCGCACGGCGGGGAAGCGGTGCGCGGCGTAGTGGTATTCCCACGTGTAAAGCCGACTGACGCGCCGGCGCCAGTCGCGCAGCACCTCCATGCCGTAGCTGCTCTCCTCCCAGTCGTCGACCATGCAGACCATCACCGCGACGTTCCCCGCCATGTCGAACTGCGGCGGCTCGAACATGCCCGCGTAGGCGATGGTCGAGATCCATCCTTCCGGGTAGACCTCGGCCACGCGCTCGGCCACGCGGTTGACCCAGGTGAACACGTAATTGCTGTACACGCCCCCGCCGAAGCCGCGGCCCTGCCGGTCGGGCTGCGGCGGCGGATCGGCGGCGTTGCTGAAATTGCGGTTGTCCAGCGGCACCACCGGGAAAAAGTCGCCCGCGCCGCGCTCCGCCGCGTGGCTCAGTTCCGCCCCGTGACGCCGCCGCGCGAATGGAAGTGCGAAAAATGCCTTGGCGTCTTCGGCAACCTGCTCGACCACGTCGGACCGATGAAAGCGCAGTTGCGTCATTGGCGCCGGATTGTCGTCGACGAACCATTCCGGATGGCGCTCGCCGAAGCGCTCGTGGTAATCGTGCACCGAGTGATTGACGCCGAACGGCTCACACGCCATGCGCGAGCGCAGCACGTGCAGGTTCATGTCGCGCCGGCTCGGCCGCTCGCGATAGCGACGAATGCCGCGCAGGTCGACCTCGCCCTGATCGCCCGGCTTGCCCCACGCAGGGTTGCCCAAACGGCGATACGTCGTCCACGTGCGCCCGCGCTGCTCCGTCGGGTCCAGCGCCACGGTCTGCCGTTGCGGCGCCACCCGTCCCACGTCGGTGATCATGTACCAGCGCACATCGCAGAACCGCTCGAGAAAATCGTACACGGCATAAAGCGTACCCACGCGGTAGAAAGGCTCGCTCGCCTTGAACCCGCGCCACGTGCCGAGACTGTCGTAACGGACCTCGCCGTAGTCGGCATCATCCCGGCCAATGAGCACGACGTGCTCCGAGGTCGCGCGGACGAGCCAGTGGTGCGGCGGGAACTGATAGCTCATCAGCCCCATGGCGCGCGTCGCGCGGCTCTCGCCCACATAGATCGGCACCACGTCATCACCCGGCGCGTCGGTCTCATGCACGATCGGCACCTCCGCGCCGCTGACCAGCCGCAGGTGCGCCTGCAGTTCATGCGCGGCCAGACGGGCGCTGCGCGTCGGCTTGTCGGCCAGCACGATCGCGGCCCGTGACTGCCCTTCGTCGATCAGCGTCAGAGCCGCCGCCTCGCCCGACAACGCCATCGTCACCATGACCATCAGCGCCGACGCGGCCGCCGCCCGGAACCGGCCCGCACCCGTGGTGACAAGTGCCCGACATATGACTGACCCTCGATGCATGAAAGACCCTCCTGCGGAGATGCGGCCGGTGATCGCTCGACGCGAGTACTATAATACAAGTATTACACCACTCCAAGAAAAAAAATGGTATTGTTTGCAGTACAGGTGTTTATAAAACTATCATGTACCCGTTATGCCGGCGTCCGGCTGGCCCGCACCGCGGTGTGCTGATGCTGATGTCGATCGCCGTTCGTTCGCCGCGGTTTGTCAGGCGATCCCCTTCGCCGGCGCCCGGCAGCGGTGGCGTTCGACAAGGACTGACACGGCTACGCGCGCGTCGGCGGTGGTACACTGAGGCGTTGGCGCGGCCTGCGCCGGCAGATGTGGCTCACCTTCGCGACAACTCAACGCTTCGCAGCTAGTGTTGGGCAAGCCCCTCGACAAAGCCGATGTCGGGGATGATCCAGGGATATCCACGGGAAATCGTCGCGTCGATCACGAGCCTGATCGGCGCGACACGTCGAGAGCACGCTTATGTATTTCAAGTTTCCCTGTCAGAACTGTGGCAAAAAGCTGAAAGCCGACGACGAGCACACCGGCCGCAAGGCGCGCTGCCCGTACTGCCGCACGACACAGGTCATTCCCGACCCGCCGCGCGAAGAGGACGAGTCGGCGTCGTCGGCCAACGAGCTGCTGTCCTCGCTCGACGCCTTGGATCAAGGTGCGTCGCCTGATGCGGCGCAGCAGGGCGGAAGCCCGGCCGCCGCGTCGGCACCGCGTGCCGGCGCATCACAAGCCGCCGACGACGCATCCCACAAGACCAAGCATGAAGGCAAGCACGACTCCAGCGATTCCAGCACCGATGTCTCGGCTCTGAAAAGCGGCTTGATCGGTGTGGGCCTGACCGTCGCGGTCTATGCCGTGCTCTTTCCCCTTCGGGACAGTGTCGGCGTGCTCTTCTATGGCCGCGGCTGGGTGCCGGTGGTCATCACGCTGTTGAGCTGTTGGGCGGTGGGCATTCTCATCCTCAAGTACGGCAAGCTGCGGCGCCAGCGCGAATCCATGCTGTTCGATGTGCTGCCCAGCGAGATCGGCGAGGAGATCACCGCGCAGAACCTGCCCACGTTCATCAAGCACGTGCGCGACCTGCCGATGGACCCGGGCCGCAGCTTCCTGATCAGCCGCGTGCACCGCGGTCTCGATCACTTTCGCGTTCGACGCAACATCAGCGAAGTCGGCGAGATGCTCCAGTCGCAATCCGACATCGATCACAACGCCGTCAGCTCCAGCTACAGCCTGCCCAACGTCTTTCTCTGGGCCATTCCCATTCTCGGTTTCATCGGCACCGTGCTCGGCATCAGCATTGCCGTGGCCAACTTCGCCGGCTCCATGGACGCCACGGGCGACCTCGAAGGCATGAAGGAGTCGCTCGGCTTCGTCATGGGTGGCCTGGGCACCGCCTTCGACACCACGCTGCTCGCCCTGTGCATGGCGGTGCTGCTGATCTTTCCCATCAAGTCCATGCAGAAGGCTGAGGAAGACCTGCTCGACTGGGTCGACGAGTACGTGAACGAGAACCTGCTCAAGCGCCTCCAGGACGGCAGCGGCGGCACGGGCTCGGAAAGCCAGAAGGCGATCCTCAAAACGATCAACAACGCCATGGCCGACCATCACGCCGAGCTGCGCGCCTGGCGCGAAAAGCTCGAAGCCATCGGCGAGACGTTCAAGCAGCGCGCTTCGGAAGAATGGACGGAGATCCATCAACGCCTGATGGAAGAGCACGAGCAGCGCGAAAAGGCGCTGGCCGAGGCCGTCGACCAGGCCACTCAGAAACAGGTGGAGACCGCCGAAAGCCTCGCGGAGAAGCACCAGACCTTGATGGAGCAGCTCGGCAAGCTCCAGGAGCAGACCGCCCAACTCCAGCAGGAGCAGAGCGGCCAGGTCCGCAACGTCCACGCCGAGGTCGCCGAAGCCGTGCGCGAGGCCGCCCAGTCGCTGAACAACCACGTCACCGGCATGCAGGAAGGCATGCGCTCGCTCAACGAAGTGCTCAGCGACCTCAACGGCAAGACCGTGACCATCGAGACCCGGCCCCGCGGCTGGCTGTTCGGTCGCCGGAAGAACGGTGCGCGTGTGGACGGTTGAACGAAGATCGTTCAGTCGCCTGCGCAGCGCTCGGCTCGTTCATCCATTTGACTTCGCCATCCCTCGATCCCTCGGTGATGCCGTCGCATGGCTCGACGTAAGAAAAACACCCTCGAGATCGAAATGTTCCCGTTCCTCAGCGTCCTGGTCTGCGTGATCGGCGTGCTGACGCTGATGATCGCGGCCATCGCCATGGCGCAGATGGACTCCGATGCCGTGGAAGCCATCGAGGAAGCCGAGCAACACCAGCGCAACCTCGAACAGATCGAGGCGTATGAAGATCAGCAGCAGGAGCTGCGCGCCCTGATCGTCCAGGCCGAGGCGATCGCCAACCAGCTCGAACAAGCCCGCCGCGAGTTGGAGCGCCTCCAGGA
>JBMCXL010000078.1:0-10553 GCA_048621015.1 Phycisphaeraceae bacterium | reverse complement strand
TCACCGCGCGCATCCGCATGGGCAAGGGTGAGCTGGTCGACATCGAGCGCGAGGTCGCGCTCGGTGGGCCGCTGCATTCCAAGGGCGTGCTCATCCTCTCGGGATTCCTCAAGGGGCGCTATGCGCCGGACGTGCCGTTGTCGCTGGCGGCGAGCATCGTGTTCGAGCAGTCCTACAGTGGTGTGGACGGCGACAGCGCCTCGCTCGCGGAGCTGTTCGCGCTGCTGTCGGCCATCGCGGACGTGCCGTTCAAGCAGACGCTCGCGATCACCGGCTCGCTCAACCAGCACGGCATGGCGCAGGCGATCGGCGGCGTGAACGAGAAGATCGAAGGCTTCTTCGACGCGTGCCAGGCCGCGGATCTGAGCGGCGAGCAGGGCGTGATCATTCCCGTGGCGAACACGCAGCACCTGATGTTGCGGCGCGACGTGGTGGAAGCGGTGGAGGCGGGGACGTTTCACATCTGGCCGATCGAAACGGTGGACGAAGGGCTGGAACTGTTCACCGATCAACGCGCGGGCGCGCCGGACGCCGATGGGCGTTACCCGGAAGACACGGTGAATGGGCGCGTGCAGCGGCGGCTGCTGGCACTGGCGGATCAGCGAAAGCTTTTCGGTTCCGCGGCGGATTGAGCGCGCCCAAATCCTCTCCCATTGGAAGAGGGTGCTGATGGGGTTGTCATACGGATTGCGGTTATTTCGCAGGCGTGACCATGGCGATCTGCGATCGCCCGCTCAACAACAAGGCGATTTCACCGCCTGCGAATTGATCGCAATGCGTGTCATATCGCATCGCTGTCATTTTTCAGTGGCTTTCCGGCATTGCTCGATCACGCGCAGGAAGCGCTCGACCGCTGCGGCGGTGTTGTTGCGCGGCAGGGGAGAGGTGATTTTCAGAATAAATCCGATGCGTGAATCAGCGATCGAACCGGGATGCCGGCCCCGCCGAGGTAGTAACACTGATCGCCGAGGCCTCATGAGCTGACGCCGAACGCGCATGGGGCACGGTCCAGTTCGCGCCGCAACGCGCGCGAGTGTCCGGGTACGGCTTTTGCCGCTGGTTGTTCCCATGATCATGAAAGTCGATGAGCGGGCGCGTCAGCGATGGGCGAAGCCACGGACACCTCGAGCGACGGGGGGAGGTACGCTGCACGATCGCCCGACGGAGGCGCCGTGGTGGGGCCGGCCGCTGCGCCGCGTGCTGGCGGGCGCGTTTCACCGCATCGGCCGCACACGCTTCGACGTGGCAGTTCACGGACTGGCGCACTTCACCAACCGCCCGCGCACATTGATCATCGCCAATCACAAGAGTGCTTACGATCTGATCCTGCTCGCCCCGCTGCTCTATCGCGCCGGTCGGGGGCGCGGGCCGATCGGTCGGCTCGCATTCGTCGCCGCCGAGGAAATGTTCCAGCCCGGCTATGTCTCCACCCATCTGCTGCGCGCCGACGCCACGCCGCGCGGGCTGAGTCGGCTGCTGTATCGCGCCGATCTTTCGGCATTGCTGCAAGCCCTGCGCGCCTATCTCGTGCCGCGCCCGGGCGCGCGGCAACTGGGAATCCTGCTGCGCGAAGCGCGGTGCTGCTTCGGTGACGTGCGCCTCAACCGTCTGCTGCGGGATGATCCGGCGCGCCATCTGCCGGGCCTGCACTCCACCGCCCGCATCCATGATGCGCTGCAATGGCGCCACCACCGGGCGCTGACGGCCTATCACGCGCTGCGCACGTTTCAGCCACCCGTCGCCGCCGTGCTGCGCCAGCGCGCGGTCGAGGAGATCCACGCCTGCCTGGATTGCTTTGCGCGCCTCCTCAATCATGGCGATGCGCTGTTCATTGCGCCGGAAGGTGCGTTGTCTCACGACGGTGGGTTCCAGCCGACCACGGCCGCGGCCCGGCGACTGCTCCAGCGTGTGGACCGGCCGATCACCGTGCTGCCGGTGAACATCACCTACGACTGGACGCATGACACGACGGCGGCCGCGCGCGAGCGGCCATCGGCGTTCATCACGGTGGGCGAGGAGTTGACGGTGGACGGCGCCCATGCCGCGGGCGCGCTGGATGCGGTGTTGCAGCGGGTAATCCCGGCGCTGACCACATTGACGCTGCCGCAGCTTGCGGCGCATTGCGCGCAGCAGTTGGACGGACAGCGCGATCACCCGGTCATGGATGAAGATGCGCTCAAGCGGATGGTGCGGGAGCAGGCCCGCGCATGGGCGGCGCGCGGCGGGTGGATCGATCCGCGGTTGACCACGGGGTTCCGGTTCGAGCGACACTGGGAGCGGTTCATGGCCCACTGCAGGCAGCGCGGCGCGCTTTGGCGCACGCGCGAAGCACGAGTTCAACTCAACCACGAGCGCGTCCCGGCGCATCCGGGCCGTGACGGCCTCTGGCGCGATCACGCCGCGGAGCTGCGGGCGGCGGGCGCGGTCATGTCGCCGGGGCGGTCTGGGTCTTTTCGATGACCTCGTCGACGATGCCGTAGTCCTTGGCTTCGCGGGCGCTGAAATACTTATCGCGCTCGGAGTCGGTGGCGATCTGGTCGACGTTCTGGCCGGTGTGGCGGGCCATGATCTCGTTGAGCGTGTCCTTGGTCTTGATGATCTCCTCGGCCTGGATCTGGACGTCGGTGGTCTGGCCGGTGACGCCGCCGTAGGGCTGGTGGATCATGACCTTGGCGTGGGGCAGGCTGAAGCGTTTGCCGGGCGTGCCGGCGGCGAGGACGAGCGCGGCGCCGCTCATGGCGCGGCCGATGCAGTAGGTCGCCACGTCGCAGTCGAGGAACTGGATCGTGTCGTAGATGGCGAGCGTGTCGTCGACCGAGCCGCCGAAGCAGTTGATGTAGAGGTTGATGTCGACGCCGGACTTGGTGTTCTGGAGATAGAGCAGGCGCATGATGACGGCGGTGGCGGTCTGGTGGTTGATCTCCCCGACGAGGAAGATGATGCGGTTTTCCAGCAGCAGCTCGTCGATGGTCATCTCGCGGTAGCGCTGATAGCCCGGGGGCTGGGCGGTGGCGCTGCGGGGATCGCGCGGGTCGAAGCCGGCCTGCTGGGCGGCGGCGAGCTGCGAATCGGTCAAGGCCGTCCCGGCCGAAGCGGCATGTTGAAGCGCGGTGGGATGCACGGTCATGGTGAAGGTCTCGACGGCATGAGGTTGGTGAATCAGGGTGCAAATCTTAGCCGTTCGGCGGCGCAAAGAAAAACCGCGCGCCGTGGCGCGCGGTTTCCCCGGAACCCATGCCGGTCCTGAACAGACGACCCTCCCATGTCCGTCCGAGCCCCGGCCAGGCTGCCCGTCACCGCAGTCGGCGGCGGCCGCGGCCGATCAAGCCCGCGCCCAGGAGCAGCGCCAGACCCGAGCCGGCCGCCGTCGGCGTCGGCACCGCCTGAGCGCCGTCGCCGTCGCCATCACCATCACCATCGCCGTCGTTGCTGTCCACCTGCGTGACGCGGATCACCAGGTCCTGGAAGTCCCAGTCCGCCTGCGAACCGGGCAGGTCCTCGATGAAAAGCATCTGTTCACCGCCGCCTTCCATCTCGTAGGTGACAAAGTGGTCCTCGCCGTCGGCGTTCTCGGACGCCTTGCTCGAGACGAGCCTGCCCTGGCCCTTGCGGACCCAGCGGAACGGCTCGTCCACCGCCACGGTGTACGTGCCGCCGACCACGTCGTAGCCGCCGCTCTCGCTGTCGAGCACGTTGACGAACTCGCCGCCGGACTCACCGGGCATGTAGCCGAACCAGTGGGCGAAGCGCGCGAAGGCCGCCATCGCCTCGACCTCGTACGTGCCGGCGGCGACGATCTGGTCGTTCGCGTCATCCACGCGATTGGCCGTGACGCTACCGTTGGAGAGGTCGGGGCTTCGCTGCGTGAACGAGCCGCCGTAGGCGTGGCTGAAGATCTCGGCGTGAGTGGCTTCGTCGCCGGGCGGCGAGTTGATTGTCGTGGAGGCTGCCTGCGCTGGATCAGCGCCCCACAGTCCCACGGCACCGCCCACCGCCACGATCGCTGCGCCTTTCACAACCTGACGCATCCCTGCTGTGAGCCGCATCCTTATCCTCGCATTTCTCCCCCCTCCTGCTTGTCCCAAACGGTGACGAACAACGCTTCCCCGGCGGCGCTGCGTTCCCCCCATGGAAGCGAACGCCGCCGATATGCCTGCCGATAACGTCTGTTCCCGTCATGCCAACAACATTGCCTCCCGACAGCTCGACGGAAATGACGCGATCACCCGTCACGTCAAGCTGCTGCGTGTTCGATGCTACGCGAACGGAAGTCAGCTTCAACGGTGAAATGCGCCGCGTCGATCGAATTCAGCCTCACCTGCACGCGCCCCTGGGCGTTGCACCCGCAGCGCGGATCGGCACTGCCCCGGGGCGCCGGCGGATTTCACAACAGCGCGCGCAAGAAAAACGCGCAAGAAAAAGCCGAGGCAGATGACTCTGCCTCGGCTTCGAATTGCGGAAAGGAGTTGGATGCGCCAGCCGCGCCAGCGGCAGACGGCGCATCGCTCAGGCTTTTCAGGCTTGGCGCGGTCGGCGACGGCGCGCGAACCCAGCCACGCCGAGCAGCATCAGGCCCGCACCGGCCGCGGCGGGCGTGGGCGCGTGGGCGACGCTGCTGATCTCGACCACCAGGTCGTTGTAATCGTTGTCCGCGCCCGTGTTGCCGAACAGGTCCTCGAACAGCAGGAGGTAGACCGGCTCGGACACGTCGGGCAGACCGGTGATGCTGTAGGTGATCAGGTGATCCTTGTCGTCCAGGTTGTCGGTGTTGCGCGAGCTGGCGATGCCGTTGCTCCCTTTGCGCGCCCAGCGGATGTCGCCGTCGCCCAGGTCCACGTTGCTCGCCGAGCCGCTGACGCTGTACTCCGTGCCGCTGGCGTCGAACAGTTCCACGAAGTCATCGGTCGAGCCGTCATCGCCGGGGATGTAGCCGAACGACTGGTCCAGGCCGGCGAAGACCGCGCGGACCGAGGCGTTGATCGGATCCGACAGCGACCAGAGCTGATCCGCTTCGTCATCGACCCGCAGGGCCTGGACGGTGCCGTTGCTGAAGTCGCTGCCCGAGGCGGTGAAGCTGCCGCCATACAGGCTGTCCAGAATCTGTCGGTGGTTATCCTCCCCCGGGTAGGGGGCGCCGACGGTGGTGGAGGCGGCCTCCAGTTGCCCGCTTCCGAGAACCATCGCAGCCACGACTGCGAAAAACATCCCGCTCCATTGTGTGAGACTCATATGCGTCATCTCTCAACTCCTCTCCCAGTCACGTCTTATTGCCCGGGTGATACGACCACCCAAGCGTGTGCGTCAACGTGCCATGTTATCAGAACATTGCCCATCTGCCGAGGGGGAAATCAGATGCTCCCCTCGGAAAAATCCTCATCCTCCGGCTCGCCGCCCCTGGCCTGCTCGTGCTCGAGCATGCGGCGGAGGTACTGGTTTTCCCGCCGGGTCGCCTCCAGGTCGAACACCAGGTACTTGATCGACAGCCGCAGGTGATCCAGGCTCTCCTGGAGGTTGCTCACGGTCTGCCGCAGCTTGTCGTGGCGCTGACGGGTCTCGCTGGCCAGGGCGTTGAGCTTGTCGCGCTCCGACTTGGGCAGCGTGGAAATCTCCCCCATCAACTCCGCCAGCTTCGTCTGAAAGTGCTTTTCATCCATCGCGTCTCTCTTTTCGGAACTAAAGGTGCGTCTGCCGTCCCGCCACGCGCACATCCTGGCGCGGTCCCTCCGGGTCGGCACCCAAGTATGCCACAATCGCCCTGCCACGGCGGCGACCATGCATCACAACGACACAATTATTTTTCAAACCCCGGAAACACAAAGACTTAGACGCCGACCTCCACGCCGCGCCACCAGCGCCTCCCCTGCGGGTTATGCGGGCATGTCGCTTTCAGGCAACACGCCCCCCACCGCGCACCCGCCCGCAATCAACGTAACTCGTGAAGAGATTGGATCTTATCGTCGTGTTGCCAGAGCACGACGCCTCAACCCGGCCCGACGCGCGAAATGAGCCACCACGCCACGCCCACCAGCCCCCAACCCAAGCCCGCGGATGGCGCGTCCGCGAGCCTTCCGCGGGGTTACTGCTGCGCACTGTGAAATCGACCCGCTCACCCCACGGCCGCCGCTTGAAATCATGGCACCCGTGCCAGGAACTGTGGAGCGTGTGTGAGTAGAGAGTGGAGAGTAGAGGGCGTGCACCGTTCCCACTCTCCACTCTCTACCCTCCACTCCCTACCGCTACATTCACCGACGATGCCCCACGTTCAAGCCGCCCCCCACCCCACCTGCCGCTGCGGCTGCACATCCTCCGCCACCACCGCGGACCGCCCCTGTTGCCGGGCGAAGGCCGCCCGGCTCACCGCCAGGTCACGCAGCGCCGCGACGTCGCGGCCGTTGTCCGGGTAACATGCCAGCCCCATGTTCACCACCACCTCCACCCGCCCATCACCCACCCGCACCGGCGCCTCGGCCACCGCCTCCCGCAACCGCTCGGCCAACTGCTCCATCGCCGCCGGCCCCACCCCGGGCACCAGCAGCCCCAGGCTGTCCCCGCTCAACCGCGCCAGAAACGTCGAACGCCGCGAACGCATCTGAATTCGCTCGGCCAGCTCATGGATCACCTCGTCGTCCTCCACCGGCACGCGCTCCGGCAGGCCGGCTCCCCCACCCGCCGCCTCGGCATCGGTCTGGGCACCGATCGGCGCTTCGCGGTCCACGGTCATCACCAGCACGCCGAACGGCTCGCCCGACCATGCCGCCCGGCGCAGCGCCCGGTTGAACGGTTCGACGCGGGGCAGGCCCGTGGTCACGTCCGCCAGCGCCAACGACCGCAGCCGCTGCGCCAGCTCCACGATGTGCAGCCGGGCCGCGATCGTCGGAATCAACGTCTCCAGCAGGTGGATCTGGTGCCGTTCCAGCCGCTCGCCGCCGCGCCGCGCCACCCAGACGATGCCCACCGTCTCGTGCGGACCGCGCAACGGACCCGCCGCAAGGCACGTCAGCCCCGCTTCCTCGATCCCCCGGCCCCACGGCGTCTTGCGCGGCGGATCGGGCCAGTACGCCACGTCATCATTGTGCAGCACCAGCGGCACCAGGTGGCGCTGCACCGTCTCCACCAGCGACTGGTTCTGCTGGAGCAGGTGCGCCTGGAAGCCGCGGTGGATGATCTGCTTGCAGCGCTGCTCGGTCGAGCGGTGGCGCACCGCCAGGCCGACCGCTTCGACCTCCAGCAGGTTGAACAGGTGCTCGGCCGCACATTGCAGCACGCCGTCCACCGTGTCCGGCCGCGACAGGGCCTCGCTCACGTGCTTGAGCGCGCCGATCTGCTCCTGCTGCTGTTGGAGCAACCGCTCGTGCTGCTCCTGCGGCGTGGTCTCCTGCACCACCCACAACCGGCCAACCTGCATCTGGTCCGCGTCGTGCAATGGCATCCCGCGGAACAGGAACACGCCGGCGCGGGTCTCGAACCGCTCCTGCGCCGGCCGGTTCGGCTCGGCAGCGATCTGGCGCAGCCGATTGACAAACAGCTCCCGGTCGTACACGCCCAGCGTGTCCCAGAAATGATCGTGTCGGTACTCGATACCCATCAGCGCCTCGGATCGGCACTGCAACAGCTCCGTCAGCTTGCGGTTGAACGCGGCGACGCGGCCGTCGCTGTCGACCAGCAGGATCGCATCGGACATGTGGTCGATGACCAGGTTCAACAGCCGCGTCTGATCTTCGAGCTGGCGCTGAAGCTGGCGCGAGCGCGACACGTCCAGCAGCGAGAGGCGCGCCGCGGTAAGCACGCCGTCGACATCGCGCACCGCCGCCGCCTCGACCGCCACGTCGATGCACTGCGTCGCCCCATCGCCGACCGCCACGCGCAGCTCGCAATCGGTCGTCTCCTGCACGGCGAGGCGATCGATCGCCTCCTGGAGCAGCGGCCGATCGTCCTCCACGACCAGCGACATGCCGTCGCGTCCTTTCAGCGCCTTCGGACTGGCCGCGCCCAGCAGCGCCGCGGCGCGCCGGTTCGCTTCGACCACGCGCCCGGCCGGGTCGAGGCTGATCATCGCCGCCGGCGCAAAGGCGTAGAGGTGCTCGAACGCCCGCTCGCGCTGCGCGAGCTGCTCCGAAGTGGACGCGATGCGCTCGAGCATGTCCGCCACGGTCGCGGCGAGGCGACCGAACTCGCCGGGGTACTGGCGCGCCACCCGGCGAAACGCCTCCGGCCCGCTGCGCTGGTCGACCAGTTCGATCACTTCCGACAGCGGGCCGGTGAACCAGCGGCGCACCAGCAGCAGACCGAGCAGCACCATCATCGCCAGCAGCAACCACTGCGCCGCCACGCGCTGCACGATCTGCTGACGCATCTGCGCCCGGGCCAGGGGACCGTCGATCAGCAGCGCGAGGCGGTAGGCGCGGCCGTCGCGGGAGAACGGCGCGTGCACGAGCGTGCGGCGGTCCAGCGCGATCTCGTCGCCGCTGCTGGCGCTGTGCTCGGTGAAAGCCCACTCGCGCGTGTGCTCGTTGGTGTGATTGACCCAGGGGCCGAGCTGAATCGTCTCCAGGTCCGGGCCGGTCAAGCGCACGGCCTCGATCGGCTGGGCGGCGGTGAAGATGGTCAGCGCGTTGATCAGCTCCTCGCGCCGCGGCTCCTTGAGCAGGCCGGTGAGCACGCTCTGAAGATTGTGCGTGGTCAGCGCGACGCGCTGCGTCAGCTCCATGCGCAGCGAGCCAGCCGCACGCTGATACTCCAGCACGCTCAGAACGATGGAAACGACCACGCCGCCCACCACCAGCGACGTGATCAGCCGCGTCACTACGGATTGCCAGGGTTTGAATTGCGGCATAAACCCGCCACCATCCGCCGCGCGGAACGAGTCACGCCCTTGCTATCGGCCGTTTCCACGCCCCGATCAAGCAGCGCCCCCACCCGGTATTCCCCACGCGCGCATCCCCCCAGATCGAAAAAACGCCCCTCCCCCCACGCCCGTCCTGAGCGCAGCGAAGGGCGGGATCACCACCAGCGCACCCACATAACTCGCCCTTCACGCGCGCACACACACGCTCAGGCCGGCCGTCAAAAACAATGAACGCTTAAAGCCAGCACCCCCACATCCAACACAGCCCGCACTATCCCTACCACCGCGTCAACCTGATCTCCCTGCCGCAGAAGGTGTGTGCGAAGCCCTTATGAGCATCAGGCTGCAGAGAGTAGAGAGTAAAGAGTAGAGGGTGGAGAGTGCTGAGCGCCTGCCGCTGCTTACTCTCTACTCTCCACTCTCCACTCTCTACCCCCCTCGCACACCCTCTCACTCCCACACCACCTTCCCCGTCCCGCGCTTCAGCTCACCCAGCACATGCACCGTCTCCCCCATCCGCTTCAGCCGCGCCGCCACCTTCTGCGCGAAGTGCGGCTTCACCGCCATTACAAACCCGATGCCCATGTTGAAGACGCGCCACATCTCCGCCTCGTCCACGTTGCCATGCTTCTGCAAAAAGCGGAACACCGTCGGCACCTCCCACGCGTCGCGCCTGATGCGCGCATCCAGATCATCGCGCAACACGCGCGGCACGTTGCCCGGCAAACCGCCACCGGTGATGTGCGACATCGCCGTCACCACCCGCTTGACCTTGTACGACCGCAGCACCGCCGTCACCGGGCGCGCATAGATCCGCGTCGGCTCCAGCAGCACGCGCCCCAGCGAACGCGCTTCGTCAAGCTCTTTATAGGTCTCGTTCAGATCCAGGCCCGCTTCATCCACGATCGCGCGCACCAGGCTGTACCCGTTCGAATGCACGCCGCTCGAGGCCAGCCCCAGCAGCACGTCGCCCGCCTCCGCGCGCTCGCCATCTACCACCCGCTTCAGCTCGCACACGCCCACCGCGAAGCCCGCCAGGTCGTAGTCGCCTTCCGCGTAAAGGTCCGGCATCTCTGCGGTCTCGCCGCCGAGCAGCGCGCAATCCGCAAGCTGACACCCTTCCGCCACGCCGCGCACGATCGCCTCGCCCACCGCCGGCGCGAGCTTGTTGATGCCGATGTAATCCAGGAAAAACAGCGGCTCGGCGCCCTGCACCACCAGGTCGTTCACGCTCATCGCCACCAGGTCGCGCCCCACCGTGTCGTGCACGCCCATGTCCACCGCCAGCTTGATCTTCGTGCCCACCCCGTCGGTGCACGCCACCAGCACCGGCTCGCGATAGTTGCGCGCAAACAGCTTCTCGTTGTAGTCCAGCCGGAAACACCCCGCGAACCCGCCGTGCTTGCCCAGCACGCGCGGCCCGTACGTCCGCCGCATCAGGTGCTCGATGCGCCGCACCATCTCGTCGCCCGCGTCGATATCCACGCCCGCACCGGCGTACGTCATCGGCTGCCGGCCGTTCGACCGACCGTCCGCGCGACGCTTCGACGAGCTGCTCGATTTCCGTTTGGCACGCTTGGTTTTCGCCATGAAGTCACCACTCCAGAAACCACCAGTGTAGGCGCTGCCGCCGCCCCTGCCACACCCACCCCACCCCCCGAAAGCCCACGGTCTCCCGACCGTGGGCCCACCTTGTGCGCACAAACAC
>JBMCXL010000077.1:0-10588 GCA_048621015.1 Phycisphaeraceae bacterium | reverse complement strand
GCGAGCGCAACCGAACAGGCGCCGAACGCGCACGAGAAATTAATGGGATTCGTATAATACGTGTTGCGATCAATTCGCAGGCGGTGAAATCGCCTTGTTGTTTAGCGGGCGATCGCAGATCGCCATGGTCACGCCTGCGAAATCATCGCTCGCCCGATGGGGCGCGCATCGTCGAAACGTGATTTACTGATCCGGCAGTTGGTACAGCCCCTGCCCGGCGGGTTTGAGCCGACCGAGGCGGACCAGCTCCTGCCAGACGGCAGGGGGAAACTGTGACGGCGGACTGATGGCGACGATCGACGAGGACTGGCCGCGCGTGACGTAGCGGCCGCGGATCTGCGATTCCTCCTCGCGGCGCAGCGTCTTGAGCTTGCGCCGGAACGCTTTCAGCGCCCGCTTGAGATTGTCCTGGTCCAGGGAATCCGTGCCGGCGGCGGCGGCCTTCTCCCGCTTCATCTGCTCGATCGTGCGGCCGTCGGCCACGGATGGGATGCCGCGGCCAGCGGACGCCGCATCATCCGTCGCCTCGCCGGCGGTGGTGCTGGCGCCGGCGCCGCTGCGCCCCGCGTCGATCGCCTGCACGAGTTTGGCCAGCGCTTCGACGTCGCGCTTGCCCACCACGCTCGCCGCCTGGGTGGGATCGCAGCCGGCCTTCATCAGCGCCACTTGGGCGCGGCCCCAGAGCTTGGTCGCCTTGGCCACATCCTCACACAGCCAGATCTCCGCCACCAGGTCCGAAAGCTTCTCCGCCCGGATGGTCTGCTCGTGCTCGTAATACCCTTTGACGATCTTCTGCTGGTGCGGGGTGAGGTCTTTGCTCATCGCGCTATTCTATCCCGATCCCGGTGGCGCAGAAAGCGGCCTTGCTTCTTCGGTGGGGCGTACCATTGAAATCTGCTTTCCGGGTGGCTGTCGCTGAGAGACTGTTTCACAAGCCAACCCGCGGCCGCGGCGGGTCAATTCACCTTGGACTCGATGTGAGGCACCGGCTCGACGTTGATCATCAGCACCCGCGGACGGTGCCCGAGGATCTCCAGCGTGAACGCGCCGTCCTCAATCTCGAAGGTTTCGTGCGTCACGGCGTCGCGCGCGTGCAGCTTCCCGGGCAAGCCAAGCCGCTCGATGTCGAAGCGGAAATCAACCTGCTGATCCGCCTCGGCGAGGTTCAGGGCATAAAAATACATCTGTCCCCGGTCGTTAACGCGGAACGAGGCGTACACCTCCTCGCCGCCGGTTTCCAGCACCTCCGCATTTTCGTAGTAGGGATACCACGCGTGTTCGCTGGCCCAGTCGAACCATCGCAGCGGCACCCACATGCGATGATCGATGCCGCGCTCGTCACGGTAATGGTCGCGCATGTGTAGATGATCCGGGCTCCAGTGGCCGGGATACATCTTCAGGCGGTTGTCATGGATCAGCGCCATGCCCCATGCGAGGTTGCGCGGCACGGGATGGTGCTGTCGCCAAGCGTGCTCGATCGGGATGCCGAAGCGGACGGGGTTGTTGCTCGCCCGATAGCGTTCGACATTGGTGTAGTAATCCCAGCTTCCGCCTTCGCCGGTGTGCCGGATGCTGACGAACGCCTCCATCGCCAGTGCGCCGCCGGCGTGGCTGTAGATGATGCCGTGATCCATCAGCTCGCCGTGCGTGATCTTGTAGAGGCGTTTGAACAACTCGCGCCGGCCGAAGATGTCCCGGTCGGCGATGCGGTCGCCCGTCTCCGGATCGTTGAACCCGCATCCGTGATAGGGGTTGCGGCAGAACTTCACGCCCGTGCCGTCCAGATAGACGCCCTGGGAGCCGAGGTTTTCATACATCCAGACCATGCCGCCGCTGAGGTACTCGATGTACCCGCCATAGGTGCATTCCTTGTAGCCGCCATAGCTGGCGCGGGAGGGATCGTTCCGCATGGCCTCGCCATAATGCGGCCACATCTCCATGTTGGGGTGCAGCCCGTTCCAGCCGGTGTAGAAGACCTGGTTCACGCCATAGCCGCGTTGGAACAGCGCCAGGTTGCGCAGGCCCTGAATCTTGTCTTCGACTTCGCGGAAAGGCTGACCGAAAGCGAAGTCCCGGTTCCAGTTGCTGAAGTTGATGAGCCAGTTGGCGCCGGCGGCGCTTTTCTTCTGCACGCGCTGGCGCGCCTCGTCCACCGCCTGCTCGTCCGTCAGGTCGAGCGTGCTGGAACCGCGCTGGGTCACGTACAGCCCGTTCGAGGCTCCTTCGTAAGGCCGCACGGGACTGATCGCCAAGCCCCATTGAAACGCCATCCGCTCGGCGTGCTCGGGTCGGTCGATCACCCGCAGCCGCAGCAGCGTTGTGCGCGGGCCGCGGTCCACCTCAATGGCGTGGCCACGATCCTCGTTGCTCCAGAACTCAGCCGTCTCCGTCGTCCATTCCATGCCGCGGTGCGGCCCGCCGATCCAGACACGGTGATTGAAGCCGATCTCAAAGCTCTCATCCAGGTCGCCCGTGCCCGGCACTCCGTGACTGTATTCGTCGTCGCTGGCGCCCGGCAGCGTGTTGAAGTATCGACCCAACTGATAATTGTCCGCGTGCTCGCTCAGCATCGGAAACTCGACGAAGAGCCGATCAATGGTCGTGCCCTTGCTGTCGATCTTGAAGTCGACCATCAGAAAGCCGTCGAACTCCAGCCGCGTCTTCGCGTCGATCGCGAGCTCGCCGGCGTGACCGTCGTAGGCCCACACGGCCTGGTCCACGTCATGCTCGATCAACTCCACCGAGCCCTCCAGCGGCACGTCCTCGCCGTCAATCGTCACCACCAGCCGCGGCGGCGAGGCGAAAAGCGGCTCGCCCTGGGAAATGATCTGCGCAGGGAGAAACGAACCTTCGAACACATATTCCCGGCCCCACACGCGGCCCGTGTTTCCCTCGGCCTCCACCGGCGTCCACGGCTCGGGCACGAACGAGGCCAGCCCGTACTGCTGCGTCGCCCAGAACGGCGGCTCGGGCCGTTGAAGCACCTGCTCCGTCTCCGCCAGCGTCTGGCCCGACTCGTCCAGCGCCGTGACCTGCAAGTGATAGTCGCCGGGCGTCACCGACGCCACGTCCAGCCCGACGCCATCACCGGCCGCGCTCATGTCCACCACTTGTTCCGACACCACCTCGCCACGTTGATGCACGGCAACCCGCGCGCGGCGCGCCCGCTCAATCAGGTCGCTGGTGTGCACCGAAATCCGCGTATCCAACTGCTCGGCGTGCAGGTAATAAGGCGTTGTCTCCACGTGAATCGGATTCCAGCGCACCGCCGAGGTCATGCCCGAGAAAAGAACCCGCCCTTCGTCGTCCACCGCCCGGTAAGCCACCAGGTAGTCGCCCGCCGGCGACGGCGCGGTCGACCAGTCCGCCACCAGCGACTCCCCGGCGCCCACCGTGTGAACGCGCTGCTCCAGCGTCAGCCGATCGTAAAGCTCCAGCAGGTTCTTGATCTGATCCTCCAGTGTCGTGAACGCGGCCACGTGATCTTCGTCCGCGTCCTCGTCATCCAGGCCGGAGTCGACCTCCTCGAAAAAGTTGAACCGCGAGATGCGGTCCTGTCGGCGATAGACGGCGTAGGTCACTTCCACCTCGCGCGTCTCGGCCGTCGGATTCACCAGCTCGGCCTCCACGCCCAGCGCTTCGTCGTCGAGCGTCCCGACCGACAGCACCCGCGCGGCCGGCGACTCGCCGAGGAACACGAGTTGCGGAAACCGATCCTGCCGACGCTGCGAAAGCGCCAGCTCCGTCCAGTACCGCCGATTGGAGCGAACGTTGCGCCAGAACTCGACGCCCATGACATCGCCCACCTCCGGCGAATCCATGCCCACCTCGTCGAACGGCAGGTGCAACTCCGCCTCCCAGCCGAAGTCCGTCTCCCGCGCGGCGTAATCCCAGGCCCACGTCGGATCGAAATTGGTCCCGCCCCGATCGGGCGGGAGCGTCCCGTCGCCATAAGCGCCCACGGGATTGCCGACGAAGGTGATCGAACGGTGATCCTCGCGCCCCACGTCGAGGAAAAGCTCGATGTGGTCGTCTCCCCAGACCGCCCGGCCTTCCTTGTAGCCGGGCTCGTCGTGGCGATAGAGCACCTCCGCTTCGCGGTGAACCCGCCAGCCGATGTACAGCCCCTCGGCCGTATAACCGACGTAAATCTCGTTGGTTTCCTCCTCGTCCTGAAAGCCGTCCGCGAAGCTCGACAGCAGCGGCGGCAGGCGCGTCGCACGCGCCCATTCCCCGTCCCCCACTTGGCCGTCGATCTGCGGCGCTTCGCCCAGCAGCGGAATCCCGATCTCCGGATACCGCGACCAGGGCACCTCGTCCCGCTCCTCGGCGAGCGCCGTCGGCGTGATGGCCACCGCCATCAATGCCACGGCCGCGACACCCAAAACGCCGACCCACCCACGCCCCACATACCAATGTGAATGCACCATCAATTTCATCCTGTTGAACCCTTGCTTGTGGACGCTTGCTTGTAATTCACGAAGAACCTGATTCGGCACGTCCGCTTGAGACACTTTACGATTCCGCCTCCGACCCGGCGCTGCGACAACTCGAACATCGCGACCGGTGCTCCCTGATGATCCGCGATCTGGAGCCACATTCTGGAGTCACATCGAGCGAAGGCAATGCAGCCCCTTTCCTCCGAAACCGGCGCGAGATGGATCGGGCTCGCCAACGCTCACGCACAGCCTCTAACATTCGCCAGCGACACGCGCCAGTCTTGCCGGTGCGAGTAAAACTTGCCCTCCAACGCCGGCCGCACAAAGCACCCGCCTCGCGAAACTCGACGTGGCCCGTCGTGGCTCGACGAAGGAGACGCGCTGCCCGCGATGTGGACGCCGTTCGTCGGCACGGTGACCGAAAGCGCACGGGGCGAGGGGTTTGTTGGCCCGGTCCGTCACTTGCGGGCGTTATTCACCGGCTCCGCGGGATTGCTGCGCTTTCCGTCGATCTCGATTTCCGTGCCGCTGACGTATTCACCCAGTGAGACATGGCCATCGAGAAACGCCACGTTGAAGCGGATCCCCGGCCTCGCATTCGGGTAGTTGGCGCCCGGGACCTTGCCGCCGTGGCGAGGGTTGCTGAAGTCGCCGACCCCGTGCGGGTTCTGTACCCCCTCGCGGTTCGAGTCGACGTACATCAGTGTACGGCTCGGATTCGATGGCATGTGAATCTTCACCGGGTCCGGTTCATACGGCCAGCCGGTCGTGTAGAACTTGAGGTTCACGGCGTATGGCGTGCTGTAGTCCGCGCTCGACCACGGCACGGGATCCCACGTGAACTGCGACACGAACGGGCACATCAGGATCTCGTACAGATGCTTCTCCCGGTCGCCGAGATAGTCCATCACCGACGGCTCCGCTGCATTGCCCGCCCAGTGCCAGCGCCGCGCCGCGACACTGTCGTCAATGTCGCTCGCCTGGGCGAGCAGGTGGCCCTCGTTTTCCTGAGCTCGTGTGAGACCGGCCACCGCGAGTTGGCGAAGGTGCGATTGACACTGGGCCGTCTTGGCCAGTTCCCGCGCCGACTGAAGCGCGGGCAACAGAAGCGAGATCAGCAGCGCGATGATGGAAATTACCACAAGCAGTTCGACGAGCGTAAAAGCGTTCGAGGTTCGAGTAGAGACAGGATGCATTGCACCCTCCTAATCGTGAGAGGAGGTGAGATGAGACCCACGCCCTTTACAAGGACAGGCGAGGCTGAGCCCACCTGCACCTTCGCGCTTTTGGGCCGCTCTGGCGAGGCCGTGCGACCCACCGCGGCAAGAAGGGCTGGGGTTTTGCACGCTTGAGATCAGACTTCCGGTGGTGGACCTGTCGTGTCGTGCTGGACCAGGCCACCTGAGATATGAACCCCCGCGCCCGTCCAAACAGGGGAAACTCAGCGGCCGACAGCCACGGCCGGGCGGATCGCCGAGCGGCGCGACCGCCTGCTCCATTCGGCTGCCCGTCTCAGGCCGCACCGCCCCCCGACCGATGAGCAACTGCGAAACGGTCTCGGGCGAAACCCGCGCATGCACCGTCACATCACGGATCGTGGGCATAAGCCATCGACTCCACCTGAAGTTTAAAAGGCGTTACGGGCGGAACCAATGATAAAACATTGCTTTTTCTTTTGTTTTGTTTTCATCGGCCGTGCGTGACGCCATCACCGCCCATGCCAGCGGTGCTCGGCTTGAGCACACGCTCGGGGTGATGATACGTCCGAAAAGGCGCGGTCAGGCGCCGCACCGCATGGATGCTCCGAGCTTCGCGTCCGGCGCAGCACTGTCGCGGCGCCGTTCCAGCGGAAGCGCTCATCGCTGCGGAAATCGCCCACGACGCCGGCCGGCGTGCAGTGGAACGCGTCGTTCCGCTTGTTCACGCGGAACCACAGCGCGGCGCAGTCATCCTGCCGGAGCGCGCTGTCACGCACGCGGTCCTGTCGCTCGCGCTCGCATGGGTTTGGAGCATGATCGCGTTCCTTGCCCCGACGTTCGCTGCGGCCCCGGCATGGTGTGATGAATCAATGCCCAGGCCTGGAACGAAATTCGCTTATCCCGCGGACTCACTCGCGGCGCTCGATCTCAAACCAGACCTCCTGGCCGGCCGGCAGCTCAAACGGCACGACCTGGCCGCGCTGCTCAACGATCACGTCGCGCTGCACCAGTGGCTCGCCGTCCATCTCGCCGAAATGCGCTACGGCAGTGAGGGTCAACCGGTACTCGCCCGGTTCGAGCCGCCAGAGCTGCGCGCCGATCTCGCGCGTGTCGTCGGCGAAGCTGTAGAGCGCCCCGGCGAGGTGAGCCGTGGTGTTGTGCGTCATGAACATCGCCACGTCGGTGCCGGTGTTCTTCCACGACACGCCGAACAGCGGCCAGTGGCGCTCGCTGCCGCGCGCGCCGCCGCGCGTGGCGGTGCCGGTGCCCATGGCGATCAGCGCCTCGGTTCCGCCAACCCATACGCGGTCGGTGCTCTTGGGCTCGGTCGTGCGCAGTGGCCAGTTGTAGTCGAGCCGGCTGAGCACGGCCTCCAGGTGCTGCTTGATCGGGGCGAGCGCCGCACGGCGTGCCTCGGACGTTCTGGCCTGTTCGAAAGCGATGCGCGCTTGCGTCACTGGCGGCGCGTACCGGATCAGTACGTCGTCGTAGCTGCGGTCGCCGGTGACCAGACGATAGCGCGCCCCGACCTTGCCGACCCCTGCATGACCAGTCCATAGCGCCCACGCCAGCGAGCCCTTTTCATACTCGGTTTCCACGTTCTTCGCGAGCGGTGCGCGGAAGCGCGACGTGAGGCGCGATCCGCCCTCGGCGCCGGCATCGAATCCCTCCTCCGTCATACCGACTTTCCGCATCAACTCCAGCACCTCGCGCTGCGGATCGAGATAGCGTTCCTCGCCGGTCAGCTCATACGCGGCCAGCAGCACGTTGTACACACGCGTCCCTGCCGGGAAGTGATAATAACCAGGGTCGTACCATGGCCGATCGCTGTCGTCCCATGTGAAGCGGCGCTTGTCGAACGTGACGATGACCGGCCAGATGCCTGCGGGCTTGCCCTGTCCCTCGGCCAGGATTGCATCGCGCCAGCTTTCGGCCCAGTCCACGAAGAATCGCGTCGCTTCCGGATCGCGCGTGAACCACGTGTAGAACATCGCCGGGTTCGCTGCGCGCACGTTGTAGAAATGGTCCGCATTACGGGGCGATACCTCCGTTGCCGAATAGTAGTAGCTGCGGAACATGCGATAGCCCTGCGGGTTCTTGGCCGTCCAGACGTTGAGCACGTTGTCCAGCACGACGCGCTGGCGGTCGAGCGTCTGCTGGAACCGATCCGTGCCGTAGTTGATGAACGGCAGGAAGGACAGCGTGTCGCCGAGGGGCTCGGCGCCGTGCTCGACATCGGACATGCGGCTCTCATGCCAATAGCCGACGCCACCCGTGCTCCGCCACGCGGTTTCAGCGAGCTTGCGCCAGCCTTCGCGCGTGCGCTCATCGTCAGCGACGAGGTGCCCTACCGACCACCAGCGCAGCGTCTCGACGTCGTCGCCGAGTCCGCCGCCCATCAGGCCCTGATCGTCCTGGCGCACGTCGGTCCAGTAATGAATGATGTCCATCACGCGCACCAGCGCGCGGTGCTGGAGCGCGGCCCATTCGGGTGTGCCGGCCGGCACCTCGATCTCCTTTTCCAGCGGCACCTTCTCGCCATCATAGATCCGCGCCAGTGTGGCCTCGGGCCAGGCCTCGCGGGCCGCGCGGAAGTACACCGTCGGGAACGGCGTGGCGAAATGGCGCGCGGGCGTGCGGTACTCGAACGGTCCGGACATGCCGCCGCCCTGTTCGACCTGCTGGTACATCAGCGAGCCGGCCAGCAACCGCGCGCGGCCGTAGTAGGGCTCCTGCTCGGTAATTTGAAGCGCTCGCATCGCGCCGTCTCGCATCCAGCCCCACGGGTTCGACCCGAACAGCCCGTCCACGCCGGTGCCGTCGTCGATCTGAATGCGCAGCGTGGGATAGAACAGTTCCGTCGCCGCCATCAGCGCCCGGGCCGCGTGGTCGTCCGGGTGCTCGTGCACGTAAGGGCGCAGCGTGTCCATGATGCGCTCGCCGAGGCGCACGTGCGATTCCTCGGTGCTGTTGGGATAGCCCAGCACCCACGCCCATATCGTCGCCCGCGCCAGCGGATCGTCGATCTGCTCAGCGAGCTGCACCGCCTTGTCGAACTGCCGGTCGGCGAACGCCGCCGCCGCTTCTTCAAAGCCTGTGGGCGCCGCACCCGGGCCGGTCCACACGAGCCGGCGCCCCGCGTCCGCGCGCTGAATGACCGGCGCGGCCCACGGCTCGGCCTCGATGCCCATGACGTGCACCGGCTCGCCATCGTGGCCGTGCACCGTCACGCGCAGGCCGTCATCGTCCACGTCCACGAGGCCGCGCACCGTCAGCGTGTCCTGGTGCGTCGTGGCGTTGACGTCAGTGCGCAGCAGCGTGGGCTTGCTGCTGCCACCGCCTTCCTGCACCCGCATGTGATCGCCGATGCGCTTACTGTTGACTGTCACGCCCTCGGCCACCATGTTCTTGCGCAGATGCCCCAGCACCACCTGCACCGCATATCGGCCCGCGGGAATGTCCGCGCGGAATGTCGCGCCGTCCGGCATGGTGATGTTGTCCCGTTTCAACGCGCGGCGCGCCGTTTCATTGTGCCGCTCCAGCGCCGCCTCCGGCACGCTCGTGTAGCGACCGGGCGAGAACCAGACGTCGTGAAAATCCGTCGGCTTCACGCTCCAGCCGTAGCGCTGTGCCGGCGCGTAAAGCGGCGTGTCGGGGCTGATGGGCAGGTAGTGCTCCATCACCGGTGTGTCCGCGCCGCCGAAGTCGAATCGATAAGCCGGACCCATCTCGCTCAGAGACTGCGGGATGCGGCGCGGGATCGGTTCGAAATCGCGGGCCACGTTCGACACGCGCGCTTCGGCGATCTCGCCGTGAAAGTCACTCTTCCACCGTGCCGCCCGCCCGAGCGTCAGCCGCGGATGCTCCAGCGCGAGGGACTCCGCCTCCTCCGGGAGCGCGGCGGTCCATGCGAGCCGACCGTCCACGAACACGCGAAACGTGCGCTCGCCGTCAAAGCTCAGCGCGTAGTGATAGAACCGACGGTATTCGTGCCCGCCGATTTCCTTGAAAAAGCGCATGTTCTGGAGATGCGCCATCCTCATCCCACCGTCGCCGGTGCGGATCGGCACCCACAAGTCCATGTAACCCGAGCCGCGATGCAGCAGCGCCCACTGCAACTGCGGTCGATCGCCCGCGGTCACAAACTTCCCGCCGCCGCGGTCGAAGCGAAGCCGAAGCTCAATCGTGAACGGCCCTTCGCCGATCGGCGCGGCGCCTTCGTCGGCGACCATCCGCCCGCCGTTCACGAAATTGACCGTTCGCTCGAACCCGGTCAGCCGCACGCCCGCGTCGATGATCTCGGCGCCGTCGGCGAGCTGCATGCGCCGATCGCCGTCCACCAGGCCGCGCAATGTCTGGCCGTTGCCCTGATCGGCGCGCCAGAGGCCGGTGGTGTGCGCGTCCGCCTCCATGGGCCGGTCGCGATGGATCGTGGTCTTGACCGGCTCGGCGACGGCGGCGCCGCTCCAGAGCCCGACGCCGCACACCAACACCAGCGCGATGCTCCATCCCCGGACACTGCCTTCGTTCATCACGGCATGACGCATGGTAGCTCTCCCTCTTTGTTGAGTGAGCGTGAATGAGATTTGAAACTCGGACGACAGATGACACTGTCCGTCGATAAGAAGCAGCAATTCGTCGCGGCCGTCGCCATCGACATCGACCAGGTCGTGCCGATCGAGCTGCCGGCGGGCCAGCAGATCTGATTTGAACTGAAGCGCGACGAGTGACGCCTTTTCGCGCCTCGACGCGTCAGCCCTGCCATCACGCACAATGGAGCCAAATCTCACGCAACGCCGAATTATCGCGCTGTCGGTCGCGCTTGTTCTGCCGTTTCATGGTGCCGCGCTCCCGGGACAGGAGCATGTCATCGTGCCCGAGCCGAGCCGCACGACGCTCGCGCCACATCGATTGAAAACAAACAATAGTGGAAGCAAATGTTTTTCCATT
>JBMCXL010000076.1:0-10711 GCA_048621015.1 Phycisphaeraceae bacterium | reverse complement strand
CCAACAAGCCTTGGCCGCAGCTTCCGCCCGACCGGCAGTTCGTGATGAAGGACATGATGTACGTGAACATGACCACTCCGCCCCACTCGTTTCTGCCGCAGCAGCCCAGCCATCCCAACGGAAGCGGGTTGTCGGCGGTGGGCGGCAACATCTCGTTCCTCGACGGCCACGTGGAATGGCACGCGCTGCGGCCGGGCAAGTCGTGGAAGATGGCCGACCTGCCTGTCCGCGGCGGCTTCTGGACGCCGTCCTTCGCAGGGCCCACGACTCACCCCGGATTCGAGTTGCTCACCGAGCTGCCGTAGCCGTGCTTCGTTGGCATGCTGGTTCGTGCTCCAAACGCTGAGGGATGACCTGCGCGCATGAACGTATTGACCGGCCAACAAACGCTGCCGCAGGTTTCTTTTGCGGCGTTTCCTGATTACGGTCAGATCACGCGGTTCTGTCGGGCGCTCGCCGAAGCGCGGCCGCACCTTTGCGCGCTGTCGTCGCTCGGCCCGTCGCGCGAGGGGCGCGACATTCCGCTGTTGACGCTGACGGACCGCGACACGGGGCCGGCCGGGGACAAGCCGGCGTACCTGCTGCACGCGGCGATTCACGGCAACGAGGTGGCGGGCATTCCGCTGGCGCTTTACACCGCGCGGCAGTTGCTCGCCGACCATCCCGAGCGCAGCGATCTGCTCCAGCGCGTGGCGTTTCATATCGTTCCCGTGCTCAACCCCGATGCCGCGCACCTGACCGCGACGCTTTCGATGCCGCTGCGCAGCCGATGGGACCGGGCGGAGAAGCAGCCGAACACGCTTTACAACGAGGACATCAACGGCGACGGCATGATCCTGCGCATGCGCCAGCCGCACCCGGACGGCGATCACATGCAGGACCCCAACGAGCCGCGCCTCGTGATTCCGCGTCGGCCGAACGCGGACGAGCCGTTCTATCGCATCTGGCCGGAGGGGTTCATCCACGACTTCGACGGCAACGTGCACAACATTCGCGTGGAGCATCACAGCCTCGACTGGAACCGGCAGTGGGCGCACAACTGGCGGCCGGAACCCGAGCAGCGCGGGTCGGGCGACTTTCCCTTCAGCGAGCCGGAGATGCGCCATCTCGCCGAGTTCCTCGCCGCGCACACGAACCTGATCGGCATGGTCGGCTATCACACGGGCGCGGCGTCGATCCTGCGCCCGCCCTCGGCCGGCAGCGTGCGCGACATGGTCGGCGGCGACCATCGACTTCACGATGAGATCGGCCGACTCGGCGTGGAGGCGACGGGCTTTCCGATGTTCGCGCTGTCGGAAGGCTTCGGCGGCGCGCCGGCGCGCAACACGTTTCACGGCCATTCGCTCAGTTATGCCTATTACCAGCTCGGCCTCGTCGCGTTCGAGGTCGAGCTCGGCGACATCTTCGACAGCGCCGGCTTCGGCCGCGCGGAGCGCGCCGCCTGCCGCAACGAGGACGAGCGCATCGCGCTGCTGCGCGAGGTGATGAAGTGGTGGGACGCCCAGCCCGAAGCGGAGCGCGAGCCGTTGTGGGTCGACTGGCAGCCGTTCGATCATCCGCAGCTCGGGCGCGTCGAGATCGGCGGATTCCTCGTGCGCCACCAGTACAACCAGACGCTGCGCTGCCTGAAGGAAATCGCGCCGGGGCTTCACCAGTTCTGCGTCCACCACGCCAGCAGCGCGCCGCGCCTCGTGGTGGAGCAGTGCGACGTGGACGAGTTCGGCGACGGCGTGCGGCGCATCCGCATCAGCCTCGCAAACCGCGGACGCCTGTCCACCAGCGTCACGGCCCGCGGCAAGGCGCTGCGCCGTATGCGCACGGTGCGCGCGTCGCTGCGCCTCAACGAAGGCGCGGCGCTGCTGTCGCGCAACGGCCATGTCGACCTCGGCCACATCGACGGGCCCGACGGCATCGCGGACGTGGAATGGTTCGTGCGCGTCTCACCGGATGTGCCGGCCCCAGGCGGATCGATCGGGCGGGTTGATATCATGGGCGGCGCCGCGGGCAACCTGACGCTTTCCTTGCCGTAACATACCGCCATGGCAGACCGTCCCAACATCCTCTTCGTCTTCACCGATCAGCAGTCGCTGCGCGCGATGGGCGCCTACGGCAACGCGTACATGCGTACGCCGCACATGGATGCGCTCGCGGCCGAGGGCGTGCGCTTCGTCAACTCGTATTGCGCGGCGCCCGTGTGCGGGCCGTCGCGCGCCAGCATCGTGACCGGCCGCATGCCGCACCAGGTCGGTGTCGACTTCAACGATCTACCGCTTCGCGAAGGCGTGCCGACGCTCGGCGAGGTGTTCCGCGAAGCGGGCTACGCCGCGGCATGGGCGGGCAAGTGGCACCTGTCCGACGGCTTCATGAGCGCGCCCGACACCGCGGGGTTCGAGAGTCTCGCGCTGCCGCAGCCCAGCCGGCTGGGTGATGTCTCCGACGCGCCGATCACCGACGCGGCCATCGCGTACCTGCAACGCGAGCACGATCAATGGTTCCTGCTAGCCGTCTCCTACGTGAACCCGCACGATATCTGCCACTGGATCATCAACGACTGGCCCGATCCGGCGCCCGAGCGTGCGCTGCCGCCGCTGCCGGCGAGTTTCGAGGTTGCTTCGGATGAACCGGCGTTCATTCGGGAATGCCGCCAGCGCACGCACTACGGCGGCGAGGCGCAACGAACGCGGGACTGGAACGAGGCCCGCTGGCGCGCGTATCTCAAGGCATACGCGTGTTACGTGGAGCGGGTGGACCATGAGGTGGGGCGCCTGATGCGCGCGTTGCGCGAGCGGGGCCTCGATGACGACACGCTCGTGATCTTCACCAGCGATCACGGCGAAGGGATGGCGGCGCACCGCTGGGTGGTCAAGCTGATGTTCTGGGAGGAGGTCGCGGGGGTGCCGCTGATCGCGCGCTGGCCGGGCCATGTGCCGGCCGGTGAGCAGCGCCGCCAGCTCGCGTGCGGTGTCGATCTGCTGCCGATGATGTGCGACTACGCGGGCATCGAGCCGCCGGAGGGAGTGGTCGGCCGAAGCTTGCGCAGCGCGATCGAGGACGCGGCCGCGCCGTCGCAGCCGTTCGTCGTCAGCGAGCTTCAGCCGGACACGGACGATGCGGCGAAGATCGGTCGCATGCTGCGCACGCCGCGGTTCAAGTACATCGTCTTTTCGCGTGGCGATCGGCGGGAGATGCTTTTCGACATCGAGGCCGATCCGAACGAGATGCGCGACCTTGCCACAGATGCCGCCCATGCCGCGACGCTCACGCAGCATCGTGATTTGTTGTGTGACTGGATGGCGCGCACCGGCGATCATTTCCCCGTCGAGGTCATTGCTGAAAGCCGAGCGTGACCTCGCCCCGCGCACGACTGACGCTACTGCGGCGTGAGCAGCAGCCACGTCACATCCTGCGCCGCAGTCTCCACGACCAGCTCGCCATCTCCCTGAAGCGCCTCGGCCGAAACGCTTTGCTGCTCCGGCGATGAGCCGATCAGGGGCGTCAGGCGATAGCGCTGCGCGGACAGTTCGCCTTCGATCGTGATGCGCTGCCGCAGCGGCGCGTTCATGAAGTTGAACAGCATGACCAGCAACTTGCCGTCCTCACCGATGCGCAGCATCTGCGCCTGTTGACGCTCGGGTTGGCCGCTCCAGAGCAGCTTGGCGTAGATCGTCGTGCCGCCGGAGATCGGCAGGGTGTAATCCGGCGTTTCGACGGGCGCGGCGTCGAGGCGATCGTCGGCGGCGCGCATGTCATTCAGGTACGGCTCCAGCGCGGCGACCTCCGCCATCGCGCGCGACGCGGCGGACAGATACTCGCCATCAAGCTGATCGGCGCGGAAGAAGTGAAACGCCCGCCCGCCCGACGCGGCGGCCAGCAGAATGTCCTGGCGCATCTGCCATGCTTCCAGGTGCAGCCTTTCGTAACGGTAGAGCTCGATGAGCGTGCCGGCGAAGATGCCGATCAGGTGGATGCCCACGTCCCGACCCTCGGCGAAGCCGAGGCCGGTGCGCACGATCGCCGGGATCGACGGCAACCCGCCGGGATGATCGTAGTGATACACGCTCATCGCGACCTCGCTCACCTCCTGCGTCAGATCCTCCAGGCGAAAGCGGCCCCGCCCCTTCGCGTCCCACCAGTACGCGGGCATGTCGCTGGCCGAAGCGAGCGAGAGGTACGGCATGTCGGGGCGCACTTTCCGCATCTCCGTCTGGATGCGCCCGACGATGCGCGCGTTCAACCAGCGCCGGAAGTTCATCCAATCCTCGGACGGCTGATACTCACCCGTTTCCGGATCGGTGCAGGTCTGGCGAATCTCCGCTTTGGTCATGTCCGCGTATTCAGGCGCGAAGCGCTTGAACGCGGCGATCGTGCGGTCGCTCCACGAGTCAGCCATCAGCTCATAGTCGCAGCACACGCCGTCGATCCCTTCCGTGCGCGCCGCGGCGATCGCGCGCTGGAAGGTCGGATACTCGAGCGCCTCCTCATCCTCGATCAAGTGGATCGGGTCCGCCTGTTTGGGGTTCGGCTCGCCTTCAAAGGTGATCGAGGGATGTTCCTCGCTCGGGTGGTGCGGCCCGAAGCGCGTGTAATAGCGGATGCCGAAGCGATCGAAGTAGGCGGCCTCTTCGGTGTTCGTCGTGCCGAACACGAGACGAAAGCCGCTGTCGCGCAGCAAGTCGCCGAAGTCCTCCGCCACCACGTCGTCCGCCGGCCGATTCGCGCCCCACAGGCCGAGGAAGAAGCGCTCCGGCAACGTCTCCGGCATGGTCACGTCCCACGACCGGATCGTGAACGTTCTGCTCGGCTGCACCTGCCCGTCCATCACGAAATGCATGCGCACCGCACCGAGGTCGCCGGCTTCGTGAGGCTTCATCGCCAGCAACGGATAGCCGTGATACGCGATGCGCCGGCCGGCCATCGTGTTCACCTCGTCGCGCAGCGTGAAACGATGATAATCGCGCCCGTCGCGCTCGATCGTCTCGCGCGCGAGCACCTCGCCGCGCAGCACCTTCACGTCGATCGCCGCGGGCACGTCGATCACCTGCTCCATCTCCTTGCCGTTGTGCTGCTGCGCGGCCATGTGACTGAAGCCCTGCACCAGGTAACGGCCGACCGCCAAATGCAGCACATCGTCCTTCAGCGCCGCGGGATACACCACCGGCTCGATGTCGCCTTGAAGGAAGATCCGCCCGAGAAACGATTCGCCACGCGCCAGCTCCCAGCCGATTTCGCTTTCATCCTCCATCACGAGCGATGCCTGGTGCACGAACATCCAGCGCAACGCATCGGTGCGCCCGTCGGTGAGGTTCGTGAGCGTCAGCGTGTTGCGGCCCTGGCGCAGCGCGCCGGCCGGCACGTCGAAACGCTGCGTCTTCCATGGATGCGGCCGATAGATATGCTCCGGATCAGCGAAGATGGTCCGACCTTCATGCACGGTCTCGCCGTTGATCTCGATGCGAATGGGCGTGTTGCCGTCATGGTTGTCGTCCAGGCCGATGATCTCCAGACGCGCATCACCGCCGGGCGCGCGCTCCAGCGTGAACTCGGCGCGCGTGCTCGAACCCTCCACGCCGGCGGAGAAGATCGCGACCTTGCGCTCCGCCCGGTGCTCGTAATCGTCGCCGAACTGATCGTCCGTGCCGACGTAATAGGTCGAGTGGTTGCCGCCGACGAAATGCGCCGCGGGGATGTCGATGCGCGTCTCGCCGAAGGCCGCGGCGGCGAAGCCGAGAGACACGAACACCGTCAGCGTGGTGAGTGGATACATCAGTTTGTGTTCCTTTCCAGCCCGGGCGAGGTGAATCGCCATCACGGTTCGATCGTTTCCAGACGATCCGCCTCGACGATGTTCTTCGGCACCAGGAGCGCGCCGGGATCGAAGCTCAGGTAGGGAGGGATGTTGTGAAACCCGAACGAGCCGCGCGTCTGGCTGAGCGTGTGCCACAACTGGCCATCGGCGCCTTCGGGCACGGCGATGCGCACGTAGCGCTCGTCCGGCTCGCGGTCCGTGCCGTGCACGTCGCGCCGGCCTTGTCCCGGGATCGACAGGCTCAAGCGCCCGCCGACCTCGACCTCCACCGCTTCCGTCCCGCGCGGCACGTAAAAATAATGCCCGCCGCTGTAGTCGGCCCACACCGGATGCACCGTCGACGCTTTCAGCGCGAGCGACATGGCCGGTGAACCATCACGCACCGCCTGAAAACGCACGCCGCCCGACAGCGTCAGCTCGTACCGCCCCGCCTCCGGCAGCTCAACCGCCATGTCCACCAGCGGCGATTCGTCACCTTCACTCTCCAATGTTCGTTCCCGAATCACCCGCCCGTCCGCCGCGGTCACGGCCACTTGGCATCGCCGACCCGTCGGCGCGACTTTGAAGCGCAACGTGCCCGGCTCGGCGCAGCGCACGTGAAAATGCGTCGTGCCGCGAAACTTGCTCACCGTCGGCTCATCGTTTCCATCGCCATCCTCGGCGCTGAAGCGCACCGGCCGCAGCTCTTCGGAAAAGCTCGGCTGCGCGGCGACGTGTCGGCGCAGCGCCGCCAGGTCCTGCTCGAACAGCGCGCGGATCGCCTCGTCACTCAGCTCATCGCCCTGCTTCCAGACCGCGCGCTGTGGCAGGTCCTCCCGGCGGATGCCCGCTTCCTGGAGATACTCGTCGCTGGGCTGTTTGTCGCCGAGGAAAATCCAGTGGTCCGGCCGATGATCCCGCAGCACCGCCACGTTGCACAGCCGCCGCGCCAGCGCGTAGTAGTGAATCATGCCGCGCTCGCGCGTCTGCCAGGCGTACTGCATCAGCTCGCCCAGCGCCTCGTAATAATGCTCGCCGTGGTCGCTGTCCTGCTTATCTGCCTGCTGGAAGCGGCCGAACAGCAGGACGTAGTGCAGGTATGCCATCTTGTCGATCAACCGCCCGCGCACCGTCTCATCTTCGGCGACCTGGTAGGCCTCCTCCAATGTCTTGAACAACGGAAGCAGCGCCGCGGGTATCGGGCGCGGCTTCTCGTCGAACTGCGCGTGCAGGCGGCGCATCGGCGCGGCCGCGCTGCCGAACAGCTTGTCGAAGTATTCGTCGACGATCGCATCGACGTCCACATCCACGTTCCACATCATGCGCGTCGCGACGTAGAAGCCCAGCGTCTGCGCGCCCCAGTTGGCGTTGGACTCGGCATTGATCGCGTTGAGGTTGTGCTCGACGAAATAGGGAATGGTCTGGCGGTGATAATCCACCGATGCGCCGCGCACCGCGCCGGGCAGGCCCCAGTCCCAGTGCTCGACGCCGTAGTATTCGCGCAGGCCGATCGCGCTGACTTTCTCCGCCCAGCGCGCGACCAGCTCCTTGTAGCTGTACTCGGTGTTGTTGAACGCCATGGCGACCTGCACGTAGACGTTCGGCTCGACGTCGATTGTCGGCGGCAGGCGATGGCTGCTGTAGGCATACAGGCCGACCCATGCGTCGGGATACTTGTCGCGCAGGCCGCGCGCGACCTGGTTGGCCAGGTGAATTACGCGGTCGGTGGTCGTGCCCAGCGCCTTGCAGTCGTCGCAGTGGCAGGTGCCCTGGCCGTCGGAGGGGTCCATCGAGACCATGAACGCGTGCGGGTTCGCGGCGCGCGCTTCTTCGAGTTTCTTGATACGGTCGGCGATGACGAGCCTGGCGAGGTCGGGATTGGAATAGCAGAGCTTGCGCGCGTTGACGTGGCGCTCGGTGTCGCGCTTGCCGTTTTCGAGCAGGGCGAAGTATTCGGGGTGTTGTTCGAAGGCTTCGCGGTTGCGGCCGATGATGTTGCCGTAGCTGTGGCCGGTGCTGAACGGCGCGGCGGAGGGGAGTCGGTTGGCGACGGTCCAGCGCCGGTAGGCGGGCATGAGCAGCTCGCGGCCGGGCGAGCCCTTGCCGCGATAGAAGCCGTAGGCGTGCCAGATGTTGCGGCCGCGCAGCGTGGGCGTTTCGATGCGCGGCAACTCGAGCGACGAAGCGCGCGCCTGCAGCGCATCGGCGGTGGGGATGACGTGCCAGCGCGGCATGGGGTTGTAGAAACGAAAGCCCAGTTCGTGCAGCAGCGTGGCGACACCGTGGCGCGCGCCGTGCGCGGTGCGGCCGAGGATGTAGAGTCGATCGTCGCGCTGCGCCATGCAGAACGCATCGGGGTGGTCGATGTCGGTGAACTCGGCTGCGTCAGCGATGTCGGCGTACTGATCGGCGAGACCGATGACGATCCACGGCCCGTCGCCTTCGAGCTGGTCCGCCACGGCCGGACGCGTTCCGGTCGCGCGTTCGAGGGAATCCGCCAGCCACTGACCGGCGTCGGCGAGGACCTCGGCGTTGTCGCCGGCCGCGCCGCGCGGGTCCACGTGCACCCTCGCCGCGGGCTTGCCCTCCCGCACCAGCGTCACCGCGGCGGCCGACGACGCGGCCAGCAGCAGCAACCCCCCCAGCGCCACGACCAGCCCGGCGGGACGAATCCAAGCCATCGCCTGTCCTTTCAATGGCAGCCCCGACACGTTGCGACTTTCGATGCACGCGATTGCACGACAGGTGCGAATTGTACCGCAGGCGCCGCGCCACGCAATCCCCTAAAAAAGCCAAAAATCTACCATCTTGACGAAACCGGCCGCGCGCGGCATAATGCAAACGTGTTCAGCACATGTCGCCCCCGGCGCTGTCGGGCCTGACCGTCATGCTCAAAGCCAGCCGCACCAGCCAGACCCAGCTCGCCTCCCTCGCGGGGGTGTCGCGCTCCACCGTCTCGCGGGCGCTGGCGGGGCATCCGGGCATCAGCGAGGAAGTGGCCAGCCGCATCCGCTCCCTCGCCCAGAAGATGGACTACCGCCCCAACGCCGCAGCGCGCAGCTTCGTCACCCAGAGTCACAACACCATCGGCCTGGTGCTGTGCGACCGCTCCGTCGCGGTGCCGGGCTATGCCGAGATCGCCGCCGCCGTGGAAGCCCGCGCCCGCGCCGACGGCCTGAAGCTGCAACTGTCCCTGTGCGACTCCAGTCAGCTCGGCGAAAACCAGCTTCCCCCCATCTTCCAGGACGACGGTATCGACGGCGTCGTGCTCACCGGCAACGCGCCCGACTGGCTGCTCCAGCGCCTCTCACGCTGGCGCATGCCGTTCGTCCTGCTCGGCTCGCAGGCGGGACGCACCGGCGTGAACCAGGTCACCGGCGACCCCGAGCAGGGCGGCCGACTCATGACCCGCCACCTGCTCCAGCAGGGCCACCGACGCATCCGCCTGCTCGTCGGCCCGCGCGCCAAGCCGATCCACCAGCACTACTTCAACGGCTTCAAAAGCGCCGGTCTCGACGTCGGCCTGGGCGAGCGCGAGATCGCAGCGGCCGTCGAGGAGGTCGCCACGCCCGACCCTGCCGAGGCGGTACAGCGCCTGTTGCGCGAGCTTGCCACGGACGCGCCCGTCACCGCCGTCTTCTCCGACACGAGCCTGATCGCCTGGCAGGTGGTGCAGCACCTGCGCGCGTGGGGCGTGCGCGTGCCGGAGCAGGTCAGCGTCGCGGGCGCCGGCCGCGCGTGGGAAGCGTTGAACCTGCCGATCGATCTGACCACGATCGACGTGCAGGTCGACGAGATGAGCCGCGTGGCCGTGCAGTTGCTGCGCGAGGTGATCCGAACGCCCGACGCCGCGGCACGGCGCATCGTCATCGAGCCCCGGCTGACCGTGGGCAGCACCACCGCCCCACCGCACACCGCCGCGGCCGCGAGCGCTCGCTCCCGGTCGGACAGCCCCTTCTCATCGTCATCTGCTCGTGTCATATCCGATGCCATGGAGGAATGAATCGTGTCCAGTGCATTCACCCCATCTGTGCCGTTCACCCACCGCGCCCGGCGTCCGCGAGGCTTTACGCTAGTCGAACTGCTGGTGGTCATTTCGATCATTGCGCTGTTGATTGCCATCCTGCTGCCGGCGCTCAGCGCGGCGCGCTATCAGGCGCGGCTGACGCAATGCGCTTCGCAGCTCCGGCAGTTGGGCATCGCCGCGCAGACCTACGCGGGCGATCACGATGATTATGTGCCCGACCGGCAATGGAACGTTGATCTGCTCGAGATGGCATACTTCACCAGCGAAGAAGGGTTCTTCTGTCCCATCGAAGTGGGCTCGGCGAACAACTGGAATCATCCGACTCGGCGCAGGGAAGGGACCGGCTGGCACTATGCCATGAACACGACGCTGAACAATCCGGACCATCTGCGTCCCAAGCTGCCGGAGCTGGCGAACCTGTCGCGCCTCCAATCGCCGTCGGCCGTGATGATCTTCACCGATGGCGCCTGGCGCGGCGCCAATTACCTTCACTACAACGACTGGACCACGCAAACGTTCCAGGGCCGCATCGATGCCGCATGGGCTCACCCCCCACACGTCGGCGACGATCAACTCACGCGCGGCATCAATATCACCTACGTTGACGGACGCACCGAATACGTCGGCCGACGGCACGCGGATCTCACCTCTTTCCGAAGCGACATCGACTACCCCTGGACCCACTGGTCTTTCTGGGGGATCAACGATTCGTTCTACATGAAGGGCATGGTGCCGCATCACGATTAGCACGTCCTCAATCCAGGTGTAGCGGTTTGGGTGACACTGACACACGGAGTCCGCGGAGATTGCCGGTGTCATCCTGGGCTGGGAGGTGTTGAAGGCGCGCGATCCGGACCTTCGCTGCGCTCAGGACCGGCTTATCAAGTCGTCGCGCGAAT
>JBMCXL010000075.1:0-10735 GCA_048621015.1 Phycisphaeraceae bacterium | reverse complement strand
CCTGGCGGCGATGGTGCGCAAGGTCGCGGCCGTGCATGGCGAGTGTCATCCCTGGATGCTCGAGGTCGATGGCGTCTTCGCCGGTCTCGCCGGCGAGCTCGACTCGCACATGATGAAGGAAGAGCAGGTGCTGTTCCCGCTCATCCGCGCGATGGAGCGCGACGGCGCCGCGGGCGATTCCGGCTGCGGCCAGGGCATTGGCAATCCGGTGGCCGTGATGGAGCATGAGCACGACGACGCCGGCCGCGCCCTGGAGCGCATGCGCGAGCTGTCCAGCGACTACACGCCGCCGGCGGAGGCCTGCAACACCTTCCGCGCCGTGCTCGACGGTCTGCGCGAGTTGGAGCAGGACATGCACCAGCACGTTCACAAGGAGAACAACATCCTCTTCCCCCGCGCGATGGAACTCGAGCGGCAGAACGCCTGACACGTGCGGACATGCCGCAGTTCCGCCAGGAGCGCGTGGATGAAGCCACCGCCGTACACGGCCGACGATTTCGCGCACAGTCCGTTCCTCGTGTTTTACGAGGTGACGCGCGCCTGTGACCTGGTGTGCCAGCACTGCCGCGCCTGCGCGCAGCCGCGGCGCCATCCGAAGGAACTGCCTCGCGAGCAGTCGATCGAGCTGCTGCAGCAACTCGCCACGTTTCCCAAGCCGCCGCTGCTGGTGTTCACCGGCGGCGATCCGTTCAAGCGCGAAGACCTGGCCGAGATGGTCGAGTTCGCCAGGCGCCAGGGCCTGACCGTCGCCCTGACACCTTCCGCCACGCCGCTGGTCACCGCCGCGGCGCTGCAACGACTGCAGCAGGCGGGGCTTCATCGTCTCGCGTTCAGCCTCGACGGCGCCGATGCGCGCACGCACGACACCTTCCGCGGCACGACCGGCAGCTTCGCGCGCACGCTCGAGCTGTTGACGCTGGCGCGCCAACTCGGCCTGCCGCTCCAGGTCAATACGACGATCACCCAGCGCAACGTCGATCAGATCGACGCGATGGCGGACATGCTCGCCGATCGGCAGATCGCGCTCTGGTCGGTGTTTTTTCTCGTACCCGTCGGCCGCGGACTCGCCGAACAGCGGGTCACGCCGATGCAGTACGAGTACGCCTTTGCCAGGCTCTGGCATCACGCGCGCATGCAGCCGTTCGCCATCAAGACGACCGAGGCGCCGCACTACCGGCGCTTTGTCCTGCAACGCGCCGGCGATCCGCAGGGTCAACGCGACGCGCAGCGCGCGCCGCTCGGGGTGAACGACGGCAAGGGCGTGATGTTCGTCAGCCACACCGGCCAGATCTTTCCCAGCGGGTTTCTGCCCCTCGAGTGCGGCCGGTTTCCGCGCGACTCGGTCGTCGACGTCTACCAGCACCACCCGACCTTCCGCGCGCTGCGTGATCCGGATCGACTCGAAGGCAAGTGCGGCACTTGTGAGTATCGCCATGTCTGTGGCGGCAGCCGTGCCCGGGCCTACGCGGTGACGCGCAATCCGCTCGCCGCCGAGCCCGACTGCCTCTACATGCCCGACAACTGGAAGGAGCGTCTTACATGCTCAGCGTGAGCAATCTGCTCAGCGGCCACCAGGCCGGCAACGAAGCGTTGCGCTACGGCCACACGCGGCGCGGCGAACGGAATGATGCCGCGCCCGGCGCGCCCCGGCCCGTGGTGGTTTGGGCGGTGACCAAGGCATGCAACCTGCGCTGTGTGCACTGCTATGCCTCCGCCGACCCGCACGCGGCGCCCGGCGAGTTGACCCACGCCGAAGGCAAGGCTTTGCTGGAGGACCTGGCGTGCTTCGAGGTGCCGGCCGTGCTGTTCAGCGGCGGCGAGCCGTTGGCGCGCCCCGACACGCCGGACCTGATCGGCTACGCGCGCCAACTCGGACTCAACTGCACGCTCAGCACCAACGGCCTGCTGATCGATGACGCGATGGCCGATCGGCTGGTCGAGCTGGGCCTGCGATATGTGGGCATCAGTCTCGACGGCACCCGGGCGCGCCACGACAAGCTGCGCGGCATGCGCGGCGCCTACGAAGGCACGCTCGCGGCGATCGACCGCTGCCAGGCGCGCGGCATGAAAGTCGGCTTGCGCTTCACGGTGCACGCGCTGAACGAGCCTGATCTCGAGGCGATGTTCGATCTCTGCCTCGAACACGGCGTGCAGCGGTTGTGCATCTATCACCTGGCCTACGCCGGCCGGGGCGGGGGCATGCAGAAGGTCGACCTCAGCGCCGAGGCGACGCGCCACGTGGTCGATCGCATCTTCGCGCTCACCCGCCGCTGCCACCAGCAGGACCAGCCGCTGGAGGTGCTCACCGTGGGCAACCACGCCGACGCCGCCTACACGCTGATGGCGCTGGAGCGCGACGCGCCCGAGAAGGCGGATGCGGTGCGCGATCGGCTGCGGGGCACCGGCGGCAACCAGTCCGGCTGCCACATCGCCTCGATCGATCCGCTGGGCCAGGTGCATTACGACCAGTTCAGTTGGCATTACACCTGCGGCAGCGTGCGCGAGCAGCCGTTCAGCGCGGTATGGCGCGAAGCGGGCGACCAGCGCCTCGCGATCCTGCGCGACCGCCGCACCCACCTGCCCATGCGCTGCCAGCAGTGCCAGTTCCTTGACGTGTGCAATGGTAACCTGCGCACGCGCGCCGAAGCCGCCACCGGCGACTGGCTCGGACTGGACCCGTCCTGCTACCTGAGGGATGATGAGATCACCGTTGCCGCGCCCGACCGCGCCACACACACCGGAGACCGGGACATGCCTGAAGCCGACGCACTGCCGCGGACGTTGACCATTCGCGTCACCGATCCTCCGCTGGAGCTGGAAACGGACGACAACACGTTTCAGCCGAACCCGACCACGGTGCGTTTCGGCCGGGCGATGCACATCGCGCCCGGTGACGTGGTGTTCGACATCGGTACGGGCATCGGCCCCCTGGCGATCACGGCCGGCCAGAGCGGCGCGGCCCGCGTGATCGGCGTCGATCCCGTGCCGGCGCACTGTCGACTGGCGCGCCGCAACGTCGCCCGTTACGGACTCGAGCAGCTCATTCGCATCGAGCAGGGCCGATTCTTTGAGCCGTTCGAGACCAATCCGGATCTGAACGGGCTGCGCGCCGACGTGATCGTCGGCGACGTGTCCGGCATTGCCGACGTCGCCGGCCGCGCGTTGGGCTGGTATCCAGCGGATGTGCCGGTCGGTGGGCCCGACGGCACCGATGTCATTCTGCAACTGCTCGAGCAGGCGCCGCGCTATCTGGTGCCGCACGGTCGGCTGTATTTTCCCGTTGCCGTGGACCTGTCCGATGGGCAGAAGATCGTGGAGGCCGCGCACCGGTTCTTCGGTCGCGTGGAGAACGCGCTGAGCAAACCATACGTCGACTTCCCGCTCACCCCGGAACAGGTGAACACCCTCCACGACGCTTATGGCGGCGAGCTGCCGGCGTTCATCCAGGTTCAGCAGGGGCGGCGTCCCTACTGGCGCGGCCAGATCCTGGTGGCCATGGAGCCGTGCGCCGCCTGACCGGAATGGGAGCGCCGGCGTCGACCGCACGAGATGCGCCCCCGGCACGAGCCTGAGCCATGACCGAGACCGCTTCATTCGCGCCCGACCGCACAACGTTGATGATCAAGCCGGTGGGCGCGATGTGCAACTTGCGCTGCACGTATTGCTATTACCTGCCGACGCTGGCGCAGTGGGGCGGCCACGAGCGGCGCATGTCGACCGAGACGCTGGAGACGGTGTTTGCCGGCGCGCTGCCGCGCTGGGGAAACCAGGTGACGATCGCGTGGCAGGGGGGCGAGCCGACGCTGGCGGGACTTCCGTTTTTCGAGCAGGCGCTGGCGCTGCAGCGCCGATACGCGCGGCCGGGCCAGCAGGTCGCCAACGCGATCCAGACCAACGGCACGTTGATCGATGAGCAGTGGTGCCGGTTCCTGCGCGACAACCGTATTCTCCTGGGCATCTCGCTCGACGGACCCACGCGCTTTCACGATCACTACCGCGTCGATGTGCGCAGCGAACCGACGGCCGAGTGCGTGCTGCGCGGGCTCGACCTGCTGCGCGAACATGGTGTGGAGTACAACGTGCTCTGCGTGCTTAACGATCGCAACGTCGAGCATCCCGAGGAACTGCTGGGCTTCTTTCTCAACCGCGGCATCCGCTGGCTCCAGTTCATTCCCGCCGTGGAGTGGGAAACGGATGAAGCGACCGGCGAGCCGCGCTCTGCTCCGTTCACACCGACCGGCGAGCAATATGGGCGGTTTCTCTGTCGCCTGTTCGATCTCTGGTTCGAGCGGTATCGCGCAAGCGTCAGCATCCGTTTCTTCGATGCGGTGCTGAACAAGCAGGTCTGCAACCTCATGCCGTTCTGCATCCTCGACGGCGCGTGCCACAACCAACTCACCATCGAGCACGACGGCTCGGTCTTTGGCTGCGACCATTTCGTCGAGCCGCGCTGGCGCCTGGGTACGGCGGACGACGCGGGGTGGGTGGACCGGCTCGAGATGGACCGGCTCGAGACCTTCGCCCAGCGCAAGCGCGCCCTGCCCGAGCAATGCCAGAGCTGCCCGTTCCTGCGCTACTGCTATGGCGGCTGCCCCAAGCATCGCCCGCACCGTGGCGACGTCGCCGAGCCCACGCACCTTTGCGCCGGTTACCGCATGTTCTACCGGCACGCGCTGGACCGGCTCGAATGGCTCGCCGGCTACCTCCGCCGCGGCCAGCAACCGCCGCCGCCCGCGCCGGCCGGTGCCGCGCGACGCCAGGCCACCACGCCGCCGCGCGAGGTGACGCCCGAGCAGTGGCGCCGCGCCACGCGAAACGGCCCCTGTCCCTGCGGCTCGGGTCTGAAGTTCAAGCGCTGCCACGGCCGAAACCTGCGCTGAGGCGGAACCCGTCCGGCCACGATTCACACGCAGGCGACGAACATTAAAGACAAAAAACTCTACAAACCCTCTTGACCTTTATCTCTCGACCCTTATTTTGGATTTGCAGGTCTCGATATATGGAGATCCCGCCTCTTGTTCTCACACACCGCCGAGTATGCCCTCCGCGCCATGGTCTGGCTGGCCCACCACCCCGACACGCCCTTGACGACCCACCAGGTCGCCGAGGCCACCTGCGTGCCCGCCGGGTACCTGGCCAAGATCCTCCAGACCCTGGCCCGCGGCGGCCTGATCACCGCGCAACGTGGTGTCCACGGCGGATTTATGCTCGCTCGGCCCGCCACCGAGATCTCCCTGCTCGACGTGCTCGACGTCGTCGCCCCGATTCAGCGCATCCGCGAGTGCCCCCTCGGCATCCCCAGCCACGGCGCCCAACTCTGTCCGCTGCACCGCCGGCTGGATGAGACCATGGCCTTCGCCGAGGCCCGCTTCGCCGAGGCTAACCTCGCCGACCTGCTCGAAGATCCGACCGGCCTAACGCCCCTCTGTTGCGAGCCGCCCACCCCCGACAAACCCGACCCCCCCGGGGGTGGTGCGGCCGGAGGGGCTTCGCCATGAGCCTGCCAAGGTCGGCACGAACGGACCAGGGGTCGCCACCACGCGCCACGCCGGCGCCAGCCAGAGAAAGAAGGGATATGCGAAAGCGGTGGATGGGATTGTGGATGATCGGCGCAGTGCTCGTCATGCCGAGCCTGGCGCAGGCGCAGCACGCGCGGCTTGTTCTCTTCGGCGACCCGGACCCCGCCGCCGAGCAGGTCGAGCCGACGGATCGGTTCGTGCATCCGCTCACTGCGCCGTATGTTCACGAGGATTCGTTCGTCACCAGCGACATTCGGCCGTGGTTCGTCTATCACGATTTTCCCAACGCCAGCGCGATTGATGGTGGCAGCGCCAAGGTCTACGCCGTGCAGGCGCGCCTCGCGCTCACGCGCGACATCCAGTTCGTCGCCTACAAGGACGGCTACGTCGATTTCGACACCGGCCTGGTGGACGAGGAAGGCTGGAACGACCTCGCCGCGGGCGTGAAGTGGAACTTCCTGCGGGACTGGGAGCGCCAACTCCACGCCGCGGTCGGCATCGGCTACGAGCTCAAGACCGGCGACGGCCGCGTGCTCCAGAACGATGACGAGCTGCGCTTCTGGGCCTCGCTCAACAAGGGCTTCGATCGCCTGCACCTCGGCGGCACGCTCAACTACTTCATCGCGCCCGGCGACGAAGACGCACTCGGCGACAGCGATCGCCTGAGCTGGCACCTGCATGCCGATTACTACGTCCTCGAATGGTTCAGCCCAGTGCTCGAGCTGAACGGCTACCACACGCTCGATGAAGGCAACGCCGTGTTGCCATTCCAGGGTGTCGACGTGGCCAACCTCGGCGGCGGCAAGAGCGAGGACGTGATCACGATCGGTCTCGGCGGCGAAGTGCGCCCCGCCGAGGATATCGCGCTGCGCGCCGCTTACGAGACACCCCTGACCGATGCAGACGACCTGTTCGGCTATCGCTGGACGTTCTCGTCCGTCTTCTCGTTTTAGGCGCACGAACCAACGAGCCACGCGCGCACGCCGCGCACAACCGGCAACTTCAGGATGCGAACCATGACACGCTCACCCCACAAGCTCGAAGCCACACGACTCACCGCGGCTCAACGTCCGGGCCGCACCTCGCACACGCGTTTGATGAAAGGAAGTGTTCTCATGACCCGGTGGAGACGACGGATGCAACCCCTGGCAGTGTTGGCGCTCATTGCGCTGCTGACCGGCATGCTGGCCGGCTGCGGCGGCGGTGGCGGCGAAGGTGAAACCGCTGGCGCGTCGAACGGCGGCAACGGCAGCGGCGACACGATCGAACAGATCGCCGCGCAGCGCGACCTCACGCCCGACGATGTCAAGGCCGCGCTGAAAACGTATCAACCCACCGGCCGCCACGACGAGTACCTCATGTTCGCCTCCGGCGGCCACGCGGGGCAGGTGTTCGTCATCGGCATGCCCTCGATGCGCCTGCTGCGCAGCATCGCGGTGTTCACGCCCGAGCCGTGGCAGGGCTGGGGCTATGGCGTCGGCAACGACGTGCTCGCCGATGGCCACGTCGATGGCACGCCCAACCTCTGGGGCGACACGCACCATCCGGCGCTGAGCGAGACCGACGGCGACTACGACGGCCAGTGGCTGTTCATCAATGACAAGGCCAACGCGCGTCTCGCGGTGGTCGATCTGCGCGACTTCGAAACCAAGCAGATCGTCAAGAATCCCTTGGCGCTGAGCGATCACGGCGGCGCGATGGTCACGCCCAACACCGAGTACGTCATCGAAGGCGGCCAGTACGCCCAGCCGCTGGGCTGGAGCTATGCGCCGCTCGAGGACTACAACGAAGAATATCGCGGGATGGTGACGTTCTGGAAGTTCGATCGTGACAGCGGCCGATTCGATCAGAGCCGGAGCTTCGCGATGGAGCTGCCGCCGTACTGGCAGGACCTGTTTGACGCGGGCAAGCTCGCGAGCGAAGGCTGGGTCTTCGGCAACTCGTTCAACACCGAGCTGGCGACCGGCGGCATCGAGAAGGGCAACGCGCCCTTCGAGGCCGGTGCTTCGCAGCGCGACGCCGACTACCTGCACATCATCAACCTCGAAAAGGCCGAGCAGGTCTACAAGGCCGGCAAGACCGAGCAGGTCAAGGGCTTCGACGTCATCCCGTTGGAAACGTCGATCGAGGAGGGCCTGCTCTACTTCGCGCCCGAGCCCAAGAGTCCGCACGGCGTGGACGTGGCGCCCAAGGGCGACTACATCGTCGTCTCCGGCAAGCTCGATCCGCATGTGACGATCTACTCCATCGAGCGCATCAAGCAAGCCATCGCGGATGAGAACTGGGAGCCGGATCAGTACGGCGTGCCCGTGCTCAACCAGGACGCGGTCGAGGAAGCGCGCGTCGAGGTCGGCCTCGGCCCGCTGCACACGCAGTTCGACGACAAGGGCTATGCCTACACCTCGCTGTTCCTGGACACACAGGTCGCGCGCTGGACGCTCGGCGGCGATTACAGCGATCTGCATCCCGAGCAGCCGTGGACCGTGGCTGACAAGATCAACGTGCACTACAACGTCGGTCACATCGCCGCGGCCGAGGGCGACACGGTCAGTCCGGATGGGAAGTACCTCGTGTCGCTGAACAAGTGGTCGGTCGACCGCTTCTTCCCCCCGGGTCCGCTGCTGCCGCAGAACTTTCAGCTCATCGACATTGCCGGCGAAGGCGACAGCATGCAACTGCTGTACGACATGCCGATGGGCATCGGCGAGCCGCACTATGCCCAGATCGTCAAGGCCGACAAGCTCGATCCGTGGACGGTCTATCCGGAAGTGGGCTGGGATCCGCACAAGCAGGCGGTCAATCCCGACGCCGCCAAGTCGGGCGAGGAGCGCATCGAGCGCGACGGCGACACCGTGCACGTCTACATGACCGCGGTGCGCAGCCACTTCAGCCCCGAGCACGTGGAGGTCAACGAAGGTGACACGGTCGTGTTCCACATCACCAACGTGGAGCGCGCGATGGACGCGACGCACGGCTTCGCCATGCCCGCGTACAACATCAACGCCAGTCTCGAGCCGAGCGAAAGCGTGACCATCGAACTGGTCGCCGACAAGCCCGGCACGTTCACCTACTACTGCTCGGAGTTCTGCTCGGCGCTCCACCTGGAAATGGCCGGCTACTTCCTGGTCAAGCCGCAGCAGACCGCGGCGACGGAGTAAAGACCCCCCGTCGTGGCCGTGCGAGAGCGCGGTCGCGACTTTCAAAGTGGAAATGGATTGCCATGAACGCGCGATTCGAAAACATCCTCGGCCCGCGCATCCCCGCCGACACGTGGCGCCAGCACCCCGTGCGCTACCTGCTGCCCAGCGCGCTGCTGCTGCTCGCCGCGATCCTGCTGATCGCTTCCATCTTCACGCCTTACTGGAAGATGACCCTGCACGCCCCGCAATATCCCGGCGGCTTGCACGTGACCGCGTACCTGGATCGCCTCGAAGGCGACGTTCAGGAGGTCGACGGCCTGAACCACTACATCGGCATGCGCCCCCTCGGCGAGGCGGCGCAGCTCGAGCGCACGCTCGGCATCTACATGGTCGTCGCGCTGGCGCTGCTGCTGCTCGCCTCCATCGTGACGCACAACTGGTGGGCGCTGTTGCTGGCGCTGCCGGCGATCCTGTTTCCGCCGTTCTTCCTGCTCGATCTGTACTACTGGCTGAGCACGTTCGGCCAGAACCTCGACCCCACCGCCCCGCTGTCCAGCGCGATCAAGCCGTTCACGCCGCCGGTGCTCGGCGAGGGCAAGGTCGGCCAGTTCCGCACGGTCGCTACGCCGGGCATCGGCCTGATTCTTGCCTCGATTTCGTCGCTGGTGATTCTCATCGCCCTGTGGTTCCATCGCGTCGCCTACAAACCGATCGTCGACGCGCGCAAGCACCGTCACGACACCCAAGCCCAAGCCGGTCCTGAGCGCAGCGAAGGTCCGGATCGCTAACCAAACCATGCCTCGCCAACCCCGTTACAACCTGACAGCCACCCTGATCGCTCTGGCACTGCTCGCGACCGCCGCGCCGGCGCGCGCCTTCGACCTGCAACGCGCGATCGACGATGCCGTTCCCCACGACACCATTCGCGTCCCCGCCGGCACCCATGTCGGCACCGTCCGCATCGACAAACCGCTCACGCTCATCGGCGCCGACGGCGCCATCCTCGACGGCAACAGCGTCGGTGACGTGGTGAAGATCGAAGCGCCCGACGTCACGCTGCGCCATTTCACCATTCAGTCCACCGGCCTCAGCCTCGACCGCGAAAACGCCGGCGTCACCGTGCTCGGCGCCCGCGCTCGCATCGAGCACAACACCTTCCGCGACGTGCTGTTCGGCGTTTACCTCAAGGAAGCGCCCGGCACTGTCATTCGCCACAACGACATCGGCGGCAAAGACGTCGACATCGCCCGCCGCGGCGACGGCATCCGCCTCTGGTACTCCAACGACTGCACCATCACCGACAACCAGGTCCACCACAGCCGCGACGTGGTCATGTGGTTCTCCGACCGCGTGCGCCTCGAACGCAACACCGTCACCCACGGCCGCTACGGCCTGCACTTCATGTACAGCGACGGCAACGTCATCGTTGACAACGTGCTGCGCGACAACTCCGTCGGCGCGTTCCTCATGTATTCGTCCAACCTCACCCTCAAGCGCAACCGCTTCATCCGCAACCGCGGCCCCTCGGGCTACGGCATCGGCCTCAAGGACATGGACGGCATCACGGCCGAGGACAACCGCTTCCTCGGCAACCGCATCGGCATCTACCTCGACAACTCCCCCAGCTCCGTCGACATCACCCATCGCTTCGAGCGAAACCTGCTGGCCTACAACGACATCGGCATCGCCTTCCAGCCGCTGGTGAAGCGCAACCGGTTCACGCGCAACACCTTCCTCGAAAACATCGAGCAGGTTGCCGTGTACGGCGACGGCACCTTCGCCGGCGGCAACGACTTCACCGTCGCCGGCCAGGGCAACTTCTGGAGCGATTACACCGGCTATGACCGCGACGGCGACGGCCTCGGCGACATCGAGTACCGCGCTGAAAGCCTCTTCGAGAACCTGATGGACCGCCAACCGTCGCTGCGCCTGTTCCTGTTCAGTCCGGCGCAGCAGGCGGTGGAGCTGGCCTCGGAAGCGTTCCCCGCCTTTCGGCCGCGCCCGAAGCTGACCGACACCGCGCCGTTGATGCGCCCGGTGGGCCTCGATGCGGCGCCGCTGAAAACACGGCGCCAC
>JBMCXL010000074.1:0-10770 GCA_048621015.1 Phycisphaeraceae bacterium | reverse complement strand
CGAGCTGGGCACCGGCGGCATCGTCGCCCCCGTGATGTTCTGGTCACCGGACGATCCGGACTGGAAGCCGGGCGAGTAAGCGACCTCCGCCCCGCGCGGCCGGCACCTGCCTGCCATCACCGACTTGATCCAGCCCCGCACCAGGGCTACTCTGTTGAGCTGCCTGCCAGGCAAACCGAACCCCCACGAAATACGGGCGAGTACCCAAGCGGCCAAAGGGGGCAGACTGTAAATCTGCTGGCTTACGCCTTCGGAGGTTCGAATCCTCCCTCGCCCATTACCCCCCCACGTCCTCGCAGAGGGCGGCACGCAGACGCACAAATCCCCATTTCTTAACGGCTTGCGCACTGGCGCGGAAGGGACTCCGCGACGCTGTCGTGGTGCAGGTCCAAGGCATGTAGATGGTGACGGGATGTAGCAGGGCGGCCGTGGCTCGCGCAGGAGCGCGTATCCTGGAAGTCATGCCCGACGGCGCCGCTGTGTCACGGCAACGCCGAGGACAATGACGATGAGCGTGGCGCCGCCGGCGATCCAGAGCCACGGAGAGGTGTTCGTCGCCGCCCCCGACTCGGGCTTCGGCGTGGGGTTCAGTGCCGGCGCCTCGATCTTCGGCTTGACCGCCAGCGCGACGGCCTCGTCGAAGCGTTCCGGCAGATCGGCGGCCTTTTCCGTTTCGAGCGCTTCGCCACCTGCTTCGGTCGCGATGCTCTTGACTGTGGCGGTGCGACGTTCATCCAACTCGAGGCCGATGATGTACATGGCCCGGTCCGCCTCGCTCGCCGCGCGGGCGTCGGTCGTGTGCACGTGCAGCACCATCGGGTCGGTGGTCACTTCCTTGGGCTTGACGTGCAAGTACCACTGCCCCGGCTCGCGCAGGTTGAACGCTGGAAAGACGAAGCCCTCGTCACCTCCAGGGATGGCGACCTCGGACACGCGCTCGCCCGCCGCGTTGTGGAACTCGATGGTGATGGCGCGGTCCGGCCAGTGCGGCCGGTCATACACCGCCGAGGTGATCTCGACGATCGCATTGGTGGGTTTGTCGGTCTCGAAGCGGAACCATTCATCGTCGCCGGCTGGCCAGGTCTGGAACATGGTGGGTTGGTTGAGCTCGATCGGCGCAGCCTGAGCCAATTCATCGTTGGGCTCGTGCGGGTCCGGATCGCCGATGTAGCGGGCGCGGATCAGCAGCAGATCCTCGGCGTAGGCCTGCTTCACTCCCTGCAACGCCACCTCGACATCGCCAGGTTCCGTCACGGTGACGATCAACGGCATGGCGCTGCGCGCCGCGTCCGCGCTGCCGTGCGTAAAGGTGGCTTGCAGTGGAGGCTCGCCCAGGGCTTCGAACACTACGCGGCCGGGACGGCCAAGTGTCACCTTCAGTCGATCGACGTCGTCGGGACGATCCAGCCGCACGGGGTAGACGCGGTCCAGTTCGATGGCCGCGGCCTTTTCGTCGTTGGGTTCGAGCACGTCGTGGCCGGGCGCCCAGCGGATTCGGACGGGGAAGGGCTCGAAATCCCACCACATATTGAAGCGCGGTCTGGCCGAGATGACGTGACGTCCCGGCGCGACGGGAAAGGGCGCGCCCCGCTGGAGCACTTCACCGTCCGCATCGTGCAGCCGCCAATCAAGACGGTCAGGGGCATCAGGGGTTTCGGGAAAGAGCAGGCCGTGCGCCGGCACGTCGACGATGAAATGGTCAACGTCCGTCTTCGGCGCCATGACGATGTTGAACCATTCCGTGCGCGGCGCCACCGCCGCCTGGGCGACGGTATCGTTGGGCTCGAGCAGATCGGTTTCGGGGTGCACGGTGAGTTCGATCTCGAACGGCTCGACACTGCTGAACTTGTTCCAGCGATCGCGAAACGCGATGCGCACCTCGCCGGGGAAATCGACGCGTGCGAAGTTCGCTCCGCGGTGATTGCCCAGCGCGTCGTAGATCTCCGCCCAGGGGTTCATTCCCTGCGGCGGCTGGGGCGCGGTCACTTCCACGTAGCCGGGCTGATCAAGCTCGAAGCGCAGTTGATCGGTGTCGCCGGCCGGAGCGATTGCCAGGTTCAGCTTGCCCGGCTTCACGGTGCGCGCGGTGTCGGGTTGATCGTTGGGCTCGCTCGCATCCGTTTCGGAATGAAACATGGTGCGCAGCCGAATGGGGCGCAGACTGCTGAACCTGTTCCAGCGGTCGCCGAGACGCATGTAGATCGGGCCCGCCTGGTTGACGCGGATCTCGTTGTCGCCCAGATGGGTCTTTTCGTCGAGATAAAACCGCGGCCAGTGGGTGTAACCCTTCGGCGGCTCGATCGCCACGCAAGTCAGGTACCCCGGCCCGGGCGCCTCCAGTTTCAGCCAGTCGTGCTCGCCCTCGGGAAAGATCCTCACCGTGAATTCGCCCATCTCAACAGCCCGCGCCTGCTCGATACGGTTGTTGGGCTCGGACTCATCAACCTCGGCCGTGAAGTGCACCACGACATCGAAGGCGCCTTCGACGTCGTTGTTCCAACGGTCCTTGATCGTGATGCGCTGTTTGCCCGCAGCCACGCGCGCCTGACCCTGCTCGGAGGCGACCGGCCCGGCGGCCTCGGGAAACAGGCACCAGAAGTTGAACGCCTCAGGCGGCTCGGCAACCGCCACTTCAAGATAACCCGCCTCGGGCACGTCCACCTCGAACGTCACCGGCAGGTCAGCGCCTTCGACGCGCTGCGCAAGCAACTGCTTTGTCTGCCCTGTCGCCGGCGCTGCGCTCAGAACAACCGCCAGGGCCAGTGCTGCCGATGCGCATGCTCTGCGGCATACGCTGATCGATGAACGCGATTGGCCGCCTCGCAAGCGCTTGGGCGAAATGGTGGAGTTGAGAGACATGACCATGTGGATCATTCCACGATCCTCCGGAGCACGCGCTCGCGCAGTTGGCGCACGTCACGCACCGCTTCCATCGTGTTGCCGCCGCACGATTCATCGCCGTCGGTCAGCACGACCATCACCCGCTTCTGACGTGCCCCGGTGTGGTAGAGGTAATCGCCCGCCATGCGGATGCTCGCCGCCAGCGGTGTGCCCGAGGAAGGCTCGAGCCTGCTGATCCCGTCGCGCAGCGCGGCGCGGTCGGTGGTGAACGGCACGATCGTTTGAATGTTGCTGCAGTCGAAGAAGGCGATCAGCGCCACCTCGTCGTCGGGGCCGAGTTGCTCGAGCGCCTCGGCGGCGGCGGTTTTCGCCTGGGGCATGCGGTCGTTTTCGCGCATGCTGCCGGAGCAGTCGATCAGCAGCACCATGCTGACGCCCGGGCGGACGGGCTTGAGGTGGAGGCGATGGCGCTGGTCCGGGCCGGGCTCGTATTGCGCCCATTCGCCGTTACCGGTGGCGAAGCGCGCCACCGTCGCGGGGTCGTCCAGCGCCTTCTCCGTCAACTCACCTAACGCTTCGACGGTCAGCGGCGCGCGGTCGGGCAGATCCGTCAACTCGAACCGGCCCGTCCAGGTCTCGCCGTCGATCTCGCCGTCCACGGGCGTTTCGGCCACGCGCACCCGAACCTGCTTAACGGGCGCGCTGAAAGTCAGCGTCACCTGCGCGGTGGTTCCGACGGCCTGCTCATCGGTGCTGACGACGAGCTGCCGATAGACCTCCGCCTGCTCGCGGCGCTCGAGCAGGTCCGCCATGGCGGTGTCCATGGCGTCGCGCACGTTCATGTGCAGGTCGCGCAGTTTGCCTTCAAACTTCAGATTACGCGTCATCGCTTCACGCACCGTGTCGGCCATGATGTACCTGTTCCAGGCATCCATGCGCCAGTCGTCGATCTCGCCCTTGAGGTATTCCGCGCCGGCGGTGACGAGCAGACTCTTGGCAAAGTCCTTGCCGAACTCCTTGTTGAGCAGTTGCGCCTTGAGTTGTTGCAGCCCGCGCCGAGGGCTTTGCTGCAGCCAGCGGGTGTAGCCCTCCAGGCCCTCGCCCGGCGCGACGCGCGCCATGATCTCGATCGCCTCGTCGCCAAGCACTTCCTTCTCGACGACCATCCACAGCCGGCCTTCGTTGACCGCGTTGCGCAGGCCCCTTATCGCCCCCTCGTTGCCCCACGCGCCCGCCTCGTACTGCATGCCTTCGCCCATGACGCCGAACGTGCCCGTGGCGTAGGATTCGAGCGTTTTCTTGATCGTTGAGGTGATCAGTTCGCGGCCGCCGGCCTGGCCATAGCGCCAGACGTCGCTGGCCTGGTGCGGGTCGCTGCCGGGCAGGCCGGGCATGTTCGTCAGGTCGTACTCGCTGCCGACATTGCCCCGCCCCACGTCCCACAACCGCGAGCCCAGTTCCGGCAGCAGCGCCCAGGGGCCGAAGGTCTTGAAATCCATCGCCACCGTCGTTGCGGAATGGCCCAGCTCGACGCCGATCTTCGCCCACACCGCCTTGCCGCCGTACAGAAAGCCAACGTCTTCACCGCCGACCAGCTCGATATATTCATCCAGCAGGCGATTGGTCTCGTCCAACTGCTCGGCCAACAGATCGGAGATCTCGGCCACACGCTGTCGGCGCAGCTCGATGATCTTGTCCTGCTCGCCCAGGGCTTTTTCAAGCAGCTCGATCTGCTTGTCGACCTGCTCGACGGCCGGGCGCCATTCAGCCTCGTACGTAGTCTCCCCCGCGTCGCCAGTGACCTTGACGCGCTCGAGAATGGGCGGGGCGACGTCGGCGAGTTGCTCCGCACCGGCCTGGCGCGCAGCCCAGAGTTCACCGAAGGCCACCGTTTTGGCCTCCACCGCGTGGTCGAAACGCGCCCGCGCCTGCCGCGCGCGCTGCTTCATCGTCTCGAGCTGTGCCTGGGCGAGGCGCAGGGCCTCGCGCAGCGTGCCGTGCTCCGCCATCAGGTGAGCGCGCTCATCGGTCGCGCCGATGCGCTTCAGCCGTGAGCGTTTCATGTTTTCGTAAGCGCGAATGTAACGCTTCGTCTCGGCGATCTGATCGGCGTCGACTTCACCGCCTGCCGCGTTTTCCTGCGCCGCGAGCCGTCGGCGATAATGTTCAATCTGCTCATCGATGTGCCGGACGGCGTGCTCGGCGGCGTTTTCCTGCGCCACCATGCGCCGCTCGACCTTGTGCACCTCGGCGGCAACGCGCTGCACGTCCGCTTCCGCCTTGCGCAGCCGATCGATCGCCTCATCGAGCGCTTGCGCTTTGGCCTCGGCGTCCCGCTCGGCGTCGGCGACCTTCTGCCGCGCCGCCGCGACCTGGGCACGCACCGTCTCCTCCTGCTCCGGATCGGCCCGAACGGTTGTGCACACAAAACCGACCAGCGACAGACAAATCAACGTCCACCGTAGAAGTGCCATCCGAGATTTCCCCCTTACCCTCCGGCGAGCCGGCTGCCGAGCGCGTCGGACGTCAGCTTAGCGTGATATGGCCCGTGCCCCAACCATGCGGTCGTGGGATACTTTGACGGTGCATGTCGGGTGCCACGACCAACACGTTCATCGGCTAATACGGACGCGACTTGAAGCTCGCGCGTTCCATGGGGGGCGCCACAGCTTCTCCGCGCAGCGGTAAGCCGTGCGGCCAACGGGAGATGCGAGGCTTGGTCTGCGACACAAGCCGGATGTGAAAGTGTCGCGTCCTCGACCGCCATACCCCCGGAACCGTGTCGGAGGCTGGCGATGAGGGTGCGGTTTCAGCGCTCGGTGAACACGGTCTCGGGGTGCATCGACATCACCGGCGGCAGCGCGTCGTCCAGCTCGACGTGAACATCGCCGAAGTAAGCGTCCTCCGGGCTGTCGAACTCGATGGACCAGACCTCGCCCTCGGCGGCGTCGGAACGCGTGATCGTGAAGCGATGCGGTTCGCTGCCGGAGATGTTGCGCTGCTGCTCGACGACCTCGCCGGCGGGATCACGCAGCGCCGCGTCCACCAGTTCGCCATCGCCCTGGCCGGCGACTTTGACCTGGCATCGCTCGACGCCAGCCGGCACGTAAAAGTAGGCGCGCCCCACCGGCCGCTTGAAGTGAATGCGCCCCAGCGCGCCGAGGCTGTCCTGGGCGAGCATGCCCAGGGGATGCTCGGACTCGAGGCGGATCGTGTTCGGCGAGTTGTCGAACGTGATGCGATACGTGCCCGTCTCGGGCGCGCGGAACTGGATGCGCTGCTCCTCGCGCACCGACGCCCAGTCGCCGCGCGTCACGATCTCGCCGGCGGGTGAAAGCACCATGTAGGGCGGCGTGAACGAGAAATCGAGCAGTTGCGGTGTCACCTCCAGCGTCACGCGATCGCCCCGGTCGGCATGCAGCAGGTACGCCACATCGTCCCGGACGCGCAGCGTGCCCGGCGACGAGGCGTAACGGTGGCTCGCATGCAGCGGCGCGTAGTCGGCGTGTGCGAAGCCGGCGCCGCCAGCGAACCGGCTCACGCCCTCATCGATCCAGGCGTCGAGTGCGGCGCGGTTGTACGGCTCGCTCGATTTCCACGGGTTCTCATCCTCCGGCACGTTCCAGCGGGCTTCATCGGGAAGCTCCACGTGCGGGTCGCCGCCGAGACCGTTCCGCTCATACAACGGCTTGAGGTGGATCATCATCGACTTCCGACCGCGGTAAGCGTGCCGGATGAGCTGCTCGAATGCCGCCTGCCGATCGGCGCCCTCGGCCAGGTCGTAGGCGCGATACAGCTCAAGGTAGCGCACATAGATCGCCAGATCGTCAAGCCGGGCGTGCACGGCTTCGTCATCGCCGGCCAACTCGCGCGCCTCGGCCAGCGTGGCGTAAAGATGACCGACGATGTTGTCGCGCGCCAGCGGCCGCTGGTCGCCACTGATGCGCTCGTAGAAGCGCGCCATTGGCTCGCGCGCCGGGCCGAATGCCTTCGCGAGAAACTCGTCCATGATCTGGTCGGCGCGCTCGGCCTCGTCCACGTCCCAGAGGATGCGGCTGGACAGGTAGTAGCCCGGCCCGAACAGGCCCCACGCATCGGCCGCCTCGGCGGTGAAGAAACGCGCGCCGCGCTGGTGGTAGTGCGGATACATGAGCGAGCGGTACGCGAAGCTGGCGCCCTGGAACGCGTCGGCGGGCACCATGCGGTCCTGGTTGAACCAACTGAAGTACCCGCGGATGCCGGCATAGCGCAGGCCCCGCTCGCGCCAGCCGCTGATCAGCTCGTCGACCGTCTGCCGTGAGCGCAGAAAGCGCGTGGCGAAGCTGATGACCACGTTCGGATGCGGCCGCACATTCTCGGGCGGCGAGATGTGCTCGTAGTAGGCGTACATGCCCACGTACTTTTCCTCGTCGAAGTGTTCGTTGACCGCCTCGGCGACGACGTTGGCGAGCTTGAGCGCCTGGTCGGTGGGCGTGCCGATCTCGGCGCTGGGGCCGTCTTCGGACCAGCCGGAGTGGTCGCTGGGATCCATCGACTTGGAGATCGCGTGCGGGTTGTTCTCGAACCAGCGGATGGCATCGTCGATCACGAGCTGGCGCAGCTCGGGATTGGCGACGTTGAACTTGGCGTGGCTGCGGGGCTGGTGCTTGCCGTCGACCATGGCGTAGAACTCGGGGTTCTGTTCGAAGGCTTCCTTGTTGCGGCTGCGGATGCGGTTGTACTCGTGACCCGTGTTGAGGCGGAACCCGGCGACGGCGCGGTTGCGCTGCACCCAGCGTCGATAAGGCTCGGCGTTGTAGTCGAGCAGGCCCGTGCCGTACCAGATGAGCCGCGAGTGGTAGTCGGGCGTTTCGAAGCTGTCGACATCGATGGCCAGGCTCGGCGCGTCGGGAACGATCTCCCACGTCGGGCCGGGAAAATACTGGCGGTAGCCGAGTCGATGCAGCAGGTCCCAGACCGCGTGCTCCACGGCCAGCTCGGTGGCGCCGATCAGGTAAAGCCCCTCGTCATGGGAGCGGATGAGGTATGCCTCGGTGCGCAAGACGTCGTCGGGATCGAAGCGATCTTCGAGATCGAGTGCGGGGAAGTCGGAGGCGACACCCAGCGCGATGCCGCTTCGGCCATCGCCCGTGACGATGTCGAATTCGGCGCCGCTGATGCGCTGGAGCTGCGCGGCGAGTGTTTCGGCGGCGGCGCGGATGCGCTCGGCCGAGGGCACCTCGGCCAGCTCGAAGTTCTGGTAATCGTTGAGCCGCGCCGTCGGCACCGACTCATCGGAGAGCTCGGGGCCGAGCACGATCGGCATTTGTGCTTCACCGTCCTGTGCCAGCGTGACCGCTTGGGCCAGTGAACCCTGGGCGAGCACGATGACTGCCGCTGCCGTCAGAACCGAGCCGATCCTCATGCACATGATGCGTGTTCCTTCTGTCGTGTGACCGGGAAGACGAGAAGCTGTGAAAGCGCGATCCATGCGCGCTCATTTCGTGCCGCGCGCTTCGTGTCCTTCGCGGCAGGTTTTGCGGTGACCCTCTGCCATGGGCGTCCGATGGGGCATGGACAACGTTCGAGGTCAAGCCCTGCGCTGGCCAGCGCAGCGTCTGGCGTGCGGGGGTTGAGCGAAGCGACGGTCTTACCACCTCACCTCGCGGCCACCCCACCAGCGCTCGTCATCCCACGAGCCGATCGACTCCCACGGGTTTCTGACGTCATTGACGCGCTGGTTCACCACATGGCCGTCGGCGTGGAGGATGTTGATGCTGCTGTCGGTGCTGTGACGTGCGTGCGGTGAGCCGGCCGACGTCGGGCCGCGGTGAAAGACGCGGAAGAAACCGCTGTTGGAGGTTGGGATCTCCTTTTCCCTGGTGCTGTCCATGAACACATAGCACTCGGTCGGGCGGGGGAGATAGCTCAGCCGCGGGACGGGTCGACCCTTGCTCGGCTGATAGCCGCCGAGGCCGGGGTAGTTGTAGCCGTAATCCGGGCTCGTGGCGCCCCATGAATAGTTGCCGGGCAGGAATTCCCACGGCGCCACGGGGCACTCGAAAACGCTCGAAGCGGGGTAGGGGCCTGCACTGCTGCCATAATCGACCATCCTGTCCGCGGGCAGGTGTCCGCCGTAGATCAGCATGTCCATGGGCAGGAAATTGTTGTTGCCGGGGTTCCATGGTTCCGTGTCGGCTTGCGGGTGCGTGCCGTTGATATACGGCATGAGGTAGCCGTCGTTGTCGTCGGCGTAAGTCGCCACGGCGAGGCCGACCTGTCGCAGGTTGCTCAGGCACAGCGTCGATCGAGCCGCTTCCCGGGCCGCGCTCAGCGCGGGCAGCAGAATCGCGATCAGCAGAGCGATGATGGAGATGACCACCAGCAGCTCGACAAGGGTGAACCCCCGGCGACGTCGATCAAGGCGGCGGGTTGCATGGTCGTGGGAAGCGGAGACGTCATCACGTGGAAAGATGTGCTGAGCGTTGCGCATAACCTGGTCTCCGGGCGAGGGGCATTGGGGGTAACAATTCATGAGCGGACGTTTCACTCGCGGGGGCACTCTCGGGGGATGACTCGGTGTCGTCACGTGACGGGTCTCAGTCGGCCGTGTCCTCTGTTCGCGGGGCGGTGGCCGACGGTGCGACCGTGCGGTTGCCTGCCCCGGCGACGGTCGAGCCGCGCACGATGAGCTGGGGCTTGAGCCACATCTGCTTGGGCGGCGCATCCAGCGGGCGCTCGCCCTGGATCTGTTCGTGAAGGAGTTGCCAGGCGTAATGGCCGACTTCCAGCGGCTGGCGCACGGTCGTCAGGGCGGGCCGGTTGTAGCGCGCCAGCGGCAGGTCATCGAAGCCGGTCACGGCCACGTCCTCCGGGATGCGTCGGCCGCTTTCCTGCAATCGCTGGGCGGCGATGAAGGCGGCGAGGTCGGAGTAGGTCACCACGCCGTCGAACTCCCGCCGCTGGTCGAGCAGCCAGTCGATCATGCGCTGGGCCAGTTCCTCTTCGCGTTCACCCTTGTGCCGGAGCGGGCCGTCAAAGACCAGGTGCGAGCCAAAGTCGGAGCCCACTTCGTGCAGCGCCCGCTCACAGCCCTGGAGTTTGAGCAGGCCCTGTCCCCAGTCGATCGGTGGCATCAGGAACGCGAGCTTCCGGCAGCCCACGTCCGTCCACAGATGCTTGACCGCCAGGTACGCGCCGTGAGCCCGATCGACATTCACCATCGAGGCCGTCGGCGTCGGATAGGCGTTTTCCATGGTCACCGTCGGCACGCCGAGCTGGATCAACTCGTTGATCAGATCGGCGCTGTCCCACTCGCTGGCGAGGATCATCCCGGCGACACGGTGATCGACCATCTCCAGCACGTATTCGCGCTGCCGGGCGGGCTCAGCCGCGTGCGCACCGAACCAGAGACGATAGCCGTGCGCTGCGGCGGCCTTTTCGAGGTCGGCGAACTTGGCGATCGTCACCGGCGGGACCTCGAACGAACGGAAGACCACGCCGACCACGCTCAGCGACTGGGCCCGCAGACCCTTGGCGAGCTTGTTGGGGCGGTAGTTCACCGCGCGGGCGGCCTCGAAGACACGCTGCCGCGTCTGCTCGGTGGCCCGGCAGGTGGGCTCGCCGCGCAGGATCGCCGAAGCGGTGCTCACCGCGACGCCGGCCTGCTCAGCCACGGTGGTCAGCGCCGGCCGCTTCCGAGGCTGCGATCGAATCGGCGCTTCGCGATGATTGGAGCCATTCACCATAAGAACCGCCTCGATGATATATGGTTATCTCAAGGGCGCCAATAGAAATCCGCAGCGCGGCCATCCACCTGTGCCGGAGGCCGGCGAGCCTTCCGCGGGCTTGCCGTTGCGTGGTGAAATCGTTTCTATTGAAGATTGAACCACACGCTTATAGAAACAATGTAGCCGGGCCTCCCGCAGCGTTTTGCGGGATCATGGTCCC
>JBMCXL010000073.1:0-10772 GCA_048621015.1 Phycisphaeraceae bacterium | reverse complement strand
GGTCAGAGGCGGAGGCAGGTCCGGGGGTGGTTCCGGGGGCGCTTCCGGGGGCGGGGGTGTGCGGAGCAGCGGGGGTGGCCGAGGGCATGGGCCGGCTCCTGCGAGGGGGGTGGAGGGGATCGGCGTCCAGCGGGGACCGGGCTTGACCGAGCCTTGAGAAAAGGGTTGACGCGCGGGCGATTGTCTTTACTATTAGCTAAAAGTCAAGCCGCATCGCCGTCTTGGCAGACTTCTGGCGCCCGCCCCTTGCTCGGTGCCCCCTCGCTGGCGAGGCCGGGAACCACCTGGTGGCCGGGCCTCTGCCTCTTCTTCTCTCCGGCGGCGCTGCGTGACCGGCCGATCACCCCCGCGTCTTTCGGGCCGTACCCACAATGAGCAAAGCGCCGCCCAAGATCAGCCAGGCCCGCCTCGCCGCCATGCTCGGCGTCTCCCAGATGACGGTCAGCAAAGCCCTGCGCGGCCACACCGACATCTCCCCGCGCACTCGCGAGAACGTCCGCCGCGCCGCCGAGCGCCTCCGCTATCAGCCCAACGGCCTGGCGCGGTCGCTGGTCGACGGCCACACGCACACCATCGGCCTGCTCCTGCCGCGCTTCCGCGGCCACTACTACTCGCGCGTGCTGGAAACCCTCGAAGACCAGATCCGCCAGCGCGGCTACACGCCCCTGCTCACCAAGGGCACCTTCGACGACGGCGCCAACGAGCAGGCGCTCCAGCAACTGCAACAGTTCCGCGTGGCCGGCTACATCATCGTGCCCCTGGCGCCGGACTGGAACACGCCCTACTTCGAGCAACTGGTGCACGCCGGCGAGCGGATCGTGTTCCTCGGCCCCCACGAGTCCGCGGCCGTGCCCTCGACCTACAACCTCGACCACGAAGGCGCCCACGCCGCCGTCACCCACCTGCACCAGCTCGGCCATCAACACATCGCCTGCCTGCAACATCCCGACCCGCACGCTTTTTTCGAGCGCCCGCGCGTGGCCGGCTACCGCGCCGCCATGCGCGCCGCCGACCTGGCGCCGCGCCTCATTCAACCCGCCGACGTCGGCGACCTGCAAGCGGCCTGCGTCCGCCATCTCCAGAGCCACCCCGACACCACCGCCATCTTCTGCTGCGCCGACGCCGAGGCGTTGAAAGCGATCCGTGCTGCTGAACAGGTCGGCCGCCGCGTGCCGGAGGACCTGTCCGTCATCGGCTTCGGCGACAACCTGCCGTATCCCGACGAGATGCGCGTGCCGCTGACCACCGTCGCGCACGATCCGCAGCGCATCGCCCGGACGGCGGTGGAGCTGCTGTTCAGCCGCCTCGCCGGCGACACCGCAGTGCAGCACGTTCCCATCGAGAACCACCTGGTCCACCGGGCCTCGGTCGGCCCCTGTCGATCCACGTGATCCGAAGACGCGAGCTTGGAAAGGGCATATCCCATGTCACATCACCATCGCCAACACCACTTCCACCGCTCTCATGGCTTCACGCTCGTCGAACTTCTTGTTGTGATATCGATCATCGCGCTGCTGATCGCCATCCTCCTGCCGGCGCTGCAGGCGACGCGCAGCGCCGCGGAGCGGGCGATGTGCGGCAGCAACCTTCGACAGCAGTACCTGGGCATTCAGGCATATGCTGGAGACCACAACGGCTGGATCATGCCCGCGATTCATTTCGACGCGGACGGGAACCGCGACGGGTTCAGCGGATGGCGACGCACACTGGTCCTGGAGGGGTATCTGCCTGAGGAGATCTTCCTCTGTCCTTCGGTCAAGCATTTCACGGACGACGCATTCGACCGTTACGGCTGGACCGGCTACGCCGACGGGGCACAGTATCACCTCAACGGAATGGCTGTGTGGCATGTCAAGGGTGGCGAGGTCGCTACTTCCCCGGAAATCTGGACCCACTGGACAAAAGTTACGCGATTCGACGACGTGATCGATGCTTCCGTCAAGTTCTTCATCATGGATGTCGAACGGCGTCGGCCCGATGGCACACTCCATCACCGCAGCAATGAGACAGGCACTCACCCCTACTACATCAACGGCAACTACCTCGGTTACCAACACAGTGGCACCCTCAACGTGCTCCACTTCGACGGTCACGTCGGCGGGTGGGAAAACGATCTTCAGCCTGGCGGGCATTACGTGATCTCCGAAGAGAACTGGCGCGCCGACTATTGAGGCAGCCGCGGGGAGAGCCACGAGCGCATGAAAGATTCACCGGCAGAAGGCCGGCGAACAGTGGGATGGCGTGAGAAGTGGCCATCGCCTCTTCTCCCTCGGATGTCTGCCTTCGTTGTCTTCGGGGCAGACGTAAACGGCGGCGCAGGCACGCCAAGCAGTCGGTGTCCTTTGAAGCGTTGACCAGGAGCTTCGATTCATGTCCTCAGCGACGTTCTGGCGGGTCCCAGTTGCCAGCAACCACATCCCGACCATGCAGGTGTCTGCGCTGGTCTGTGCTGTCGCCATCCTGACAAGCGTTTTCGCCGCCGCGGCGCGGGCCGATGAACGGGATGCGGCGCAGCAATGGAAACCGACCGATTGGATCGTGTACTGCGCCACGACCACGGACGAGCGCGGGCAGGCGACGCAGGGCCTGTTTCGCATTCGGCCCGACGGCTCGCAGCGCACGCTCCTGGCGACCGGCGATCGCGCGGTGCGCTCGCCGTCGGTCTCGTCGATCGGTCGCAAGATCGCCTACTTCAACTGGCCGCAGGTGCACGTCTGCGACTTCGACGGCTCGAACGACCTGAGCGTCACGCCGATCCCGCGCGAGCACTTTCAACCCGCCTGGTCGCCCGACGGGCAACGCATCGCCTTCACCACCGACCGCGATAACAACGCGGAAATCTACGTCATGCACCACGACGGCGCCGACCAGGCCAACCTGACCTGGCGGCGGATGTCGGCGGAGATGGACGCGGCCTGGTCGCCGGACGGGGAGCGCATCGCTTTCGCCTCCGATCGCGGCGGCACGTTCGATCTCTACGTGATGGACGCCGACGGCCGCGATCCGCGCGCGCTGACCGACAGCCTCGACGGGACATGCCGCGCCCCGGCGTGGTCGCCCGACGGCGAACGCATCGCCTTCGCGCGCGATCATGGCGGCACGTGCGACCTCTATCTCATCGACGCCGACGGCTCCAACCTGCGCCGACTCACCGAGGGCGCCGACTGGAACGGCCAGCCCGCATGGAACGCCGACGGCACGCAACTGGCGTTCATTTCCACGCGCGGCGGCGGCAGCGATGTCTGGACGATGGACCTGGAAACCGGCGCGCTGCGCAACGTCACCGACAACCCGGCGAGCAATGCCTCGTTTCCCACGTGGGTGCCGGCGCAGCGCGCCGACGAGCCGTTGGTCATCGAGGAAGCGGTGGTGTCGGCGATCGAGCTGCCGCGCCCGCGCGTGCTGATTCAGCCGAACGATCTGGACGAACTGCGCCAGCGGTTTGAAACCGAGCCCTACCGGGAGTCATGGGAGCAGTTGCTGGCGCGGTGCGATCGGTGGGTCGAGCAGCGGCTGGCCGGGGAAGGATCGGTGGCCAGCGGCATCGAGCAGATTGCTGACAATCTGCGTGCCATCCGCGAGCCGCTCGCCGCGGCGCGCGATCTGGGCTTCGCCTTTCAGGTCACCGGCCGCGACACGTATGGCGAAACCGGCGCGGCGCTGTTGCATGAAATCTGCCGGCGCATCGCCGCGCACCATCCGCGCGCGAGCATCGGCTGGCGCGAGGCGTCGAGCGATGCGCTGCCGGCCGCGTTCGACTGGCTGCACGCGGCGCTGGACGAGTCGCAGCGGCGCACGGTGCGCGGCGTGCTGCTGCGCTCGGCGGAGCGCAAGTACCTGTCCCTGCAGACGAGCCACGCCGGCTTCGCGCCCACGGCCGTCGCGTCGCCGACCGCCAACAACGTCGTCTGGGTCAACGCGGGCTATCTCGGCAACGAAGCGCTGGCGCTGCTCGGCGAGCCGGGCTACGAGGCGGACTGGCTCCACGCCGCGCTGGAGCTGGCGCGGCGCGTCAACGAGCGCTGGTTTGATAAGAACGGCGCCCCGACCGAGGGCGACGCCTACTTCAACTGGACCGGCAACATGGTGGCGCCGTTTCTCATCAGCGCGATCCGCACCGGCATCGCGCCCGACCTGGCGGACACGAACATGCGCCGCTTTCCGCGCTGGATGGCCCTGACGGCGCATCACGGCGTGCGGCGCATGCCGATGCTGGGCGACAGCAACGGCGGGCCGCCGCGCCTGCCGATCGAGTTCCTGGCGATCTACCCGGACGATCCGCTGATCGATCTGCTCTGGCGGCGCGGCGCCGGCAGCGATCGACCGGCGGCGGAGGTGCGCTCGCTGCTGTGGTGGCGGCCGACGCGCGACCGTGTCGATCCCGCCACGCACCTGCCGCGCAGCGCCCTGTTCGTGAAGCCGGGCTACGCGGTATTTCGCAGCGGCTTTGGCGACGACGATCCGGTCATGACCATCTCCGCGCCGCAGTACGCGGGGCATGCGCACCCGGAAGGCGGCGCGTTTACGCTGTTCGGCTACGGCGCGGAATTCGCGGTCGATCCGGGCTATGGCATCGCCAGTGCCGAGGCGCAGAATCACGTGCTGGTGAACGGTCGCGGCCGGGCGAAGCCGTGGTCCGATGCGTCCGAGCCTTTCCTGCGCCGGTTCACGCGCAGCGACTTCGCCGATGCCGTGACCGCCGATGTCACCGATGCGTTCGCCGCCCGGCAGGAGGGTTACAGGGACTATCCCATCCCGCTGCCGTGGTATCCGATGCGCCGCGCGGTGCGTCATGGCGTGATGGTGCATGACGGTGATGCGAAGATTCCGCCGTACTTCCTGCTGCACGACGACTACGAGCGCGACGGTGAGGTGAACACTTACCAGTTCCTGACGATGGCGCAGCTCGATCAGCGGATCGAGCCTTCCGATCACGAGGTAAGGATGCGCCCGGCGTACGAGGGATCGTGGCTGGAGGTTGTCTCGGAGGACGAGGGCGAAGGCGCGGCCAGCTTTCCGTTGGAGGTCGCGGACGCCGGCCATTACGACCTGTGGCTGTACATTCAGGGCGGCAACCGCGTGGACCTGTCGATCGGCGAGGCGCGTCACGCGCTGCACGTCAACAGCGTGCCGACGCGCGGCGACGCCTGGCAATGGCGGCGCGCGGCGACGGCACGTGAGCGTGAGCCGATCGCGCTGGCCCTTGAAGCGGGCGAGCGCACATTGACGCTTCACGCAACGGGCCGCACGCCGAAGGTCGCGCGGGTGCTGCTGACGCCGGCGGGGGAGCAGGAGGAGGAGCCTTGGCACGCGACGCCCACGGACGCGCCGGCCGGCAGCATCCTGTTGCGCACCGAGGAGGCGGAGCGCGTCACCGGCGCCTGGCGACGGCGCGCGCCGGCGTGGACCGAGCGCGACGGTCGGCCGCAGATGGCGCTGCACTTTCTGAATCCCGAGCCGGTGTCGTTCGAGACGCTGCGGTATCGCTATCGCACGGTGCACTTCGGCCAGCAGCGGATCGAGCTGCCGCAACTGCGCGCGACGCGCGAGGCGGTGAACCCGCGCTTTCTCGTGCTGGCGTATCCGCACCGTGCGGGGATGATGCAGCCGCGCATCGAGCGCGGGCCGCAGGGCGGGCCGTTGACGGCGAAGGTGCATTGGGATGATGCGGCGACGGATCACGTGATCGTCGCGGCGGACGGCCGGTTGATCGAGCAGGACGGCATTCGCACCGATGCGCGCCTCGCGGTGGTGCGCCGCTATGCCGACGGCCGGGTTGGCTACCTTGTCGTTGCGGGTACGACGTTGCGCATCGAAGGCGAAGCGCTGTTGCAATCCGACCAGCGGACCACGCAAGGCGCGCTTGCGCCGCGGCCGTGAGCTGAAACTTTGCGAGGAAGGATGATTCATGCGACCCACGCCCGTTTCGGTGTTCGGGATGCTGGCGGCGCTGCTGCTGGCGGCGGGGATGGTTCACGGCGAAACGATCAACGTGTGCAGCGACCTGGTCGAGCTTGGCATCGCCGAGCGCAACGCCGCGGGCGACGGCGAGACGGACGATGCGCCGGTGCTCCAGGCGGTGGCGGATTACGTGGCCGATCGGCACGCGCGCGTGGTGTTTCCGCCGGGCACGTACGTGCTCGACAGTGCGGTGCGGTTCGAGCAGCAGCGGGGCCGATCGCTGGAGCTGGCAGGGCGCGGGGCGACGATTCGCGGCGCGGCGCGGCGGATGATCGTGGTCAGCGGCGCGAAGCGGATGGATCGGCCGCTTGCCGAGGCCGCGGGCGCGTTCGATCGGACGTTGCAGTTGGACGACGTGAGCGGCATTGAGCCGGGCGATCGCCTGGCCGTGTACAGCCGGCGCTCCAGCGAGCCGCCGACGAGCCTTGAGGACAACAGCGCCGGCGTCGAGCACCTGGTGCGCATCGCGGAGGTGGACACAGAGAACAACCGTCTGACCCTCACCGCGCCGTTGCCGTGGCATCAGAAAGCATCGAACAACATCATGAAGGGCGTGCGCCGGTGGGGTTACTACCGGTTCACGATGCACGGGTTTCGCTTCGAGTTCGCCACCGAGCAGCAGACATGCCTGCAACTGCGCGGCATGAAGGACGTGACGCTCCGCGACATGGAGCTGCATTACACCGGCCCCGGTGACCGCCCGCGCGGCAGCGGCATCGTGCTGTTCAACACGCATCACGTGCACTGCGAAGACCTCGCGTTCCACAACGTCATGTACGCGCTCTGGCCGGCGGCGCAGAACAGCCACCACACCTACGTGCGCTGCCACGGCTACAACACGCGCCACACCTTCGTCCTCAGCGACTCGACCCACACCACCATCCGCGACAGCCACGGCTACGACTGCGACTCCCACCTCGACACCCACCGCGGCGTCAACTTCCTCACCATCGAAGGCTCCAACAGCCACCGCGACCGCGGCGCCTTCCGTCACATCGGCGCCACCGCTGTGCTGCGCGACTGCGCGTTCATCGGCTTCAAGGGCACCGCCCTGAACATCGGCTACGGCGGCGCCCGCGCCCAGCCGGAAACGTACCTGCTCACCCTGCACGGCGAGCAACTGGATCAACTGCGCATCGACGACGTGCTGCGCTTCGGCGAGCGGATGACCGCCGCGGTCGTCTCCATCGTGGAGCACAACGACCGGCAGACCGCCGTGCTGGCGTACCAGTTGCGCGGCAAGGGCTACGACGACGGCGGCGCCGAAACCGATCTCGGCTCGCGCTACAGCGGCGGGCAATGGGATTTCACGGTCGCCAACAAACCGTCCATCACCGGCCAGGTGCGCGACCACGCCTACGCGCAGACCGCGCTGGGCGCGAGCATCGTCGAGAACTGCTACTTCGACGCGAGCCAGTCCGACAGCCCCGCCATCTTCGTCGGCCAGCGCTTCGGCGCGACCATCCGCGACTCGGTGATCATCAACCCGCACATCGGCGTGCGCACCGGCGGCGCGGCGTCCGGCTGGAACACCTCGACGCGCCTCGAGAACCTGCGCATCGTCAATCCACGCGAAGCGGGCCTGCATGCCTCGAACCACCAGGACGTCGAGATCGTCAACTGTCACGTCAAGGGACTCGGCCGCCAGGCCGTCGGCCTCGCGCACCAATCGGGCATGAGCACGTTCGTGCACCTGCGCGACTGCCGCTTTGAAGGCCTCGCCACCGCGATCGATTTCGCCGGCCGCCTGACCGCCGAGAACCTGCACATCACCGACAGCGACATCGGCATGAACCTGCACGGCAACACGAACGCGCACCTCACCGACAGCACCATCCTCGCCGACCAGCCGCTGGTTCGCTCGGACCTTCGCGGCGCCGTTCGCGCCACGCCCCGCTTTGATCCGCGCGTCACGCCCCTTGACGCGCAGCGCGTCAACACCTTCGACGATGCCGAGCGTGAGCGGCTGCGCTTCTGGCATGACGGCCAGTGGCGCGATGAAAGCGGCGATCCCATCACACCGGACGAATAACGGTGCGCCGCCCCTGGATGGCCGTGACGTGAAACTGAACGCTCCCGCAGTCCAGTGGGGCGCCAATGCCGCAGATCATGCTTTTGTTCAGCATCGTCGCCAAGGTAACATGAGCGGTGTAACGCGGTGGCCGCGTTGCCGAAAGGGAGTGCTTCTCATGTTTGAGTCTGGACGTATTGCAGTTGGCGGGTCGCATATCAGTCGGTTGACGGCGGTGATCGGCGGGTTGTTGTGGCTCATGGTGAGCGTGTGTCCCACGCTGGCGGATGAGCCGACGGCGGCGCGGCTGGCGGTGGAGGGCGAGGCGCGGTTGCCGGTGGTCGTCGGCCCGGACGCTTCCGAGCAGGTGCGCGCCGCGGCGAGCGAATTGGCCGATCAACTCGGCCGCATCACCGGCGGCACGTTCGAAGTGCAAACCGGCGCGGGCGACGCGGGCATCGTCGTCGGCGTGGCCGGCGACTTCACCGCGCTGCCGTTCGACGTTGCCTTCGAGGACTCGCACTTTCATCGCGAGGATTACGCGCTGCGCTCCAGCGACGCCGGGCTCTGGCTCATCGGCGCCACCGACCAGGCCGTGGACCGGGCCGTGTGGGACGTGCTTTATCGCCTCGGCCATCGTCAGTATTTCCCCGGTGACACGTGGGAGATCGTGCCGCGCGAGCCGAACGCGCAGCTCGCCGTGCACGCCGACGAGAGCCCCGACTTCATCGCGCGGCGCATCTGGTACAACTGGGGCATGCGCTGGGGCTACAACCAGCAGCCCTATCGCGAATGGTCGCAGCGCAACCGTGTCGTGCGCGGCTTCATGCTCAACAGCGGCCACAGCTACGGCCGCATCATCCGCGCCAACGAGGACGCATTCGAAGCGCATCCCGAATACCGCGCGCTGGTCGACGGCGAGCGCCGCGGCAACAAGTTCTGCATCTCCAACGAAGGGCTGCGCCAGCTCGTGGTGGACTGGGCCGTGCGGCGCATCGAGAACGAGCCCGACCGCGACTCGATCTCGCTGGACCCCAGCGACGGCGGCGGCTGGTGCGAGTGCGAGCCGTGCGCCGAGATGGGCAGCGTGAGCGATCGCGTCGTGATCCTGGCCAATGCCGTGGCCGAGGCGATCAATGACCTGGATCATGGCGACAAGTACGTCGGCATCTACGCCTACAACGAGCACGCGCCGCCGCCGAGCGTGCAGGTGCATCCCCACGTGATCGTCAGCGTGGCGACCGCGTTCATCCGCGGCGGATACACCTTCGACCAGATCATTGAAGGCTGGAGCGAGAAGGCGAAGACGCTGGGGATCTACGACTATTTCAGCGTGGTGGCGTGGGACTACAACATGCCGCGCGCCGCCAAGGCCGCCCGGCCGCACAAGCTGGCGGCGTCGATCCGCGATCTGCACCAGCGCGGCGTGCGCTTCTGGGATGCCGAGTCGGGCGATGCGTGGGGGCCGTACGGCCTGGGCTATTACGTCGCCGGCCGCGTGTTCTGGGATGTGCGCGAGGCCGAGCGCGTCGACGCCCTCATCGACGAGTTCCTCGCCGACTGCTTCGGGCCCGCGCGCGAGCCGATGGAAGCGTTCTATCACCTGCTGTGCGTCGATGAACAGCGGCGCTCCAACGTCGACATGGTCGCGCGCATGTACCGCCTGCTCGCCGAGGCGCGCGAGCTGGCCGGCGACGACGAGGACGTGCGCCGGCGCATCGACGACCTGATCCTTTACACGCGCTACGTCGAGCTGCGCGGCAGCCAGACCGAGGGTCGCGGCGCCGACAAGGGCGACGTGCTCAAGCACGTCTATCGCATGCGCGAGCGCATGATGGTGCACAGCTACGGCCTGTGGGCACGGCTGGCCAACCAGCAGGCCGCCCACGACCCGGAACACGAGCACAAGGACGATCGGCCGTTCACCGAGCAGGACATTCAGCGCTTTCTCGATGAAGGCATCGCCAGGTACGAGCCGGTGGAGATCGACTTCGAGCCGGTGGAATACAGCGACACGCTCGTGCCCGCGGCGGATCGGCTCGACCTGTCCGAGGTGGAGCCCGGCCGATTCCCCCGCGTGCCGCAGGGCCGACACACCTATTACATCTGGATCGACGAAGCGGCGGCGAAGCTCACGCTCGACGTGCAGGTGCAGCGCGTCTGGAACAAGCGCACGCACCTGATCGAGCTGTATTCGCCCAAGCAGGTCGACGTCGAGGCGGTCGATCGCGTCGAGCGCTCCGATCCATTCGGTGACGAGCCGAAGCAGGTGACGCTCGAAACCCCCTACGCCGGCCTGCATCGCGTGGAAGTGCGCGACGGCGGCGACTACACGCGCATCAACTGGCCCGCGCCCGTGCGCGTCACCCTTCCCGCCGACGGCCCCAGCGCCACGCACATGTACCGCAACTGGTGGACGATGTATTTCTACGTCCCCAAGGGCACCGAACAGGTCGCCGGCTGGGCGCGGCGCATCGCCAACTGGGCGCCGCGCGTGCAGGGCGTCATGAAGGACGGCGACGGCAACGTCGTCCACGACTTCAGCGAAGCCGGCGCCGGCTGGTTCATCGTGCCCGTCCCCGAAGGACAGGACGGCCGGCTGTGGAAGTTCGAGCGCAACTCGGGCACGCGCGAGCTCATGACCGTGCCACCCTACCTCGCACCCAGCGCCGCCGACCTGCTCCTGCCCGAGGAAGTCGTAAACGCCGACGCCACCAACCCCCCAAACCCCTGACCCACCCCCCGAAAGCCCACGGTCTCCCGACCGTGGGCTTTTCACGCGCCCAACAAAACCCTCTCC
>JBMCXL010000072.1:0-10803 GCA_048621015.1 Phycisphaeraceae bacterium | reverse complement strand
CGTGAGAACCAGCGCTACCTGCCCGGCTACAAGCTGCCGGAGTCGATCCGCTTCACCGCCGACCCCGTCGAGGCATGCAGCGGCGCCGAAGTGCTGGTCAACGCCATCCCCAGCCAGTACATCCGCAAGGTCTGGCAGCGATTGGCGCCGCACCTGCCGCCGCAGGCGCCGATCGCCTCGGTCGCCAAGGGCGTCGAGCAGCAGACCATGCTGCGGCCCACGCAGGTCATCGCCGACGTGCTCCAGGCCGACCAGAAAGTGGACGACCCCGACCGTCCCGCGCGGGCGCTCGCGGCGATCTCCGGTCCGTCGGTCGCCAGTGAACTGGCGCGCTGCCTGCCCGCGACCGTCTGCGCCGCGGCGGACGACGAAGCGTTCGCGCAGCTCCTGCAGGAAACCTTCACCACCCACTGGTTCCGCGTCTACACCAACCCCGACCTGCTCGGCGTCGAACTGGCGGGCGCGACCAAGAACGTGATCGCCCTGGCCGCGGGCATGCTCGACGGTTTGCAGGCGGGCAACAACGCCAAGAGCGCGCTGCTGTCGCGCGGCCTCGCCGAGATCACGCGGCTCGGCGTCGCCATGGGCGCCCGTGCCGAAACCTTCTACGGCCTCGCGGGCGTGGGCGACCTGGCGACCACCTGCTTCTCACCCACTGGACGCAACCGCACCTGCGGCGAGCAACTTGGCCGCGGCCGCAAGCTCGACGCGGTGCTCGAAGAGATCCCCGGCGTCGTCGAGGGCGTGCCCACCACCAAGGCCGTCGTCGCGCTCGCCGAGAAGTACCGCGTCGAGATGCCCATCACCCAGGCGATTCATCAGGTCCTGTTCGAGGGGCTCGATCCGCTGGAAGGCATCACCCAGCTCATGACGCGCCAACCCAAGGCCGAGCGCGTGGGTTAGCGTGTTCCCAATCCAAGCGTCGCGGATTCGCTCTCAACCCCCCTCCCTTGAGGGAGGGGTTAGGGGAGGGTGAGGCGGTCAGCGACCATGAACGCTGATGCGCGTGACGAGGATACGAGGTCGACGAAGACCCCACCCTCCCCCTGCCCCTCCCTCAAGGGAGGGGGGTTGAGAACGGGGCGAACACCGAGTCCCACCGTCGGACCGACCACCAAATCACATCTTTTCACGTGCTCGGCACCCAAACAGGGTGGTCCCGTGGACGCTGCATGGTTATCACGAGAAACCGGAGCGGAAGAAACCATCACAGTGTCAGAAAAGGAGGGGGCAATGCGCACCGAAACCCTGCGGTTCATGATTGGCCTGTTCGCCACACTGACATTCCTCGCCGCGATCGCCGGCTGCGAGACTGCGGACAACGGCGGCGTCTTCGGCACGACACCCGATCCCGCCGAGGCGGCCAACGTCGTGCGTGTCAGCGCCCGGGACTTCCGGTTCACGCCAGCGACGATCACCGTCGAGCCGGGCGAGACGGTGGAGATTCAACTGGTCAACGAAGGCGATGCCGAGCACAACATCGAGTTCGAGCTGCCGCAGGGCGAGGTCGCGCTTGATCAGAACGTGATGCCCGGCAACATGTCGATGCTGCGCTTCAGCGCGCCGAGCGAGTCCGACGAGTACACGTTCTACTGCCCGGTGAACAATCACCGCGAGATGGGCATGGAGGGGACGCTGATCGTGCGCGAAGGTGCGATGGAGTGACGCGCCGAGTTCAGAACCGCTCCACGCGCATGTTCGCGCGTCGGAGATCGAAGTCCGCTTCGTTGTTGCGCATCGCCGCCTCGTCGGAGAGGCGCGTCAGCCACGCGGGCGTCAGGTGTGAGGCGCTCTCGCGGCCGAGTCGGCGCTCATCGCCCGCGCGCCCGTTGGGTTTGGGAAGTAGCCGCGCGACCGCCGCCGTCGCCGCGGCGAACACGCCGGGCATGAGCGCGTTGACCCAGTGCAGCAGCTTCGCGGGCAGGCCGATCACCAGGGACGGATCGCCATGCCGGCACGCCTCGATGATGCGCTGCGCGGCATAGCCTGAGCTGACCGAGGCGAGCGGGAAGTTGTTGCCGATGGCGAACCAGGCGTATTCGGTGCGGTGCTGGCCCTTGAACTGCGCTTGCAGATGCGAGCCGGTGCGCATCAGGCCGGGGCAGACGGTGGTGACGCGGATGTTGTCTTTCGCCAGCTCGGCGCGCAGGCCGTCGGACAAACCCGTGAGCGCGAACTTGCTGGCGCAGTAGGGGGTGACGTGGGGGATGGCGACGAGGCCGCCGATGGAGCTGACGTTGACGATGCGGCCGCGGGCGCGTTCCATCATGTGCGGGGCGACCTGCTCGATGAGATAGAGCGGGCCCCAGAAGTGAACATCCATGCTCTGCTCGAAGTCCTCGCGCTCCATGTGCTCGATCGGGCCGGTGGTGATGACCCCGGCGGCGTTCATGAGCACATCGACCGGACCCATCTCGCGGCGCACGTTGCGCACCGCGTCGCGCACCTCGTCGGGATCGCGGATGTCGCAGCGCTCGTAGTGCACATCCGCACCGCGTCGGCGCAACTCCTCGGCCGCGCGGCGCAGCTCGGTTTCATCGCGCGCCAGCAGCGCGAGGCGCGCGCCTTCGTCCGCCAACCGGCGTGCAATCTCGAGGCCGAGCCCCCGCGAGCCGCCGGTGATGAGCACGACTTCGCCGAGAAAATCCTGACGGCGCTGCTGGCGCAGTTGCCAGCGCGCGCAGCCGACGACCAGGCCCAGGCCGAGCAGGGTGATGCCGCTTCGTATCATGTCCATGTCACTGCCCTCCGGAAGTGCGGATGCGTTCGCCACGCGCTTATCCTAGCGCCGCATCTCAGCGGAAGGCGGACAGGTCAACCGGGCTTCGCCGGCCGGGGAAAACCCCATTCCGCAGCCAGCGCGTCCGCTGCATGCTCCGGATCGTCGCCGGCCCAGCGCCCCTGGTTGCGCAAATGCGCGTGCGCCAGCTCGTGCGCGATCACCCACCGCACGAACCCCATCGGCCGGCGCCGCAGCGTGCGCTTCAGCACCACGCTCCGACTGCCGCCGTTGACACCGGGCACACCCACCGGCACGCGCATCACCGCGTTCGGCCCCGGCTCGTAGTCGTAGAGCACAAACGCCGGGTCATGCAGCAGATCCTCGCGCACCGCCGCCGGCAACGCCCGCAACACGTGCAGCACCTGCTCGTGCAGAAAGCCATCCAGCGCGAAGCGCAGCAACCGCCGCTCGATCGGGCAGCTTGTCGGGTTGGAGGCGTCAGGGTCGGTCATGGTGCAGTGGGCTTTGCCATTTCGGTCTCAATACGCCGTCGTCGCCATCGCGGGCAGGTCGAGGTCGCTGAACTGCCCGCTCTCATAATAAGCGTGCGCCAGGCCCGCGATCATCGCCGCGTTGTCGAGACAGTACGCCATGTCCGGCAGATGCACGAGGATGCCGGATCGCGCGCCCAACTCGTCTGCGCGGCTGCGCAGCAGCGAGTTGGCGCTGACCCCGCCGCCGATCACCAGCGCCCGCGCCGGCTCACTGAGCGCGCGCAGGTGCTCCAGGGCGCGTTCGAGCTTGACGATCAGCGTGTGGACGACCGTGTGCTGAAACGATGCGGCGAGATCGCGCCGCTGCTCGTCCGTGAGATCTTCGCCGCTGCGCTCGAACGTCGCGTGCTTGCCGCGCCCCTTCGGTCGGCCGCGCACGGTGTAGAGCAGCGCCGTCTTGAGACCGCTGAACGAGAAGTCGAGGCTTCGCTTGTCCAGCAGCGAAATCGGCAGTTCATGCGCGGACGGGTCGCCATGCTGCGCCGCGGCGTCGATCGCCGGCCCGCCGGGATAGCCGAGGTTCAGGATCACCGCCGCCTTGTCGAACGCTTCGCCCACGGCATCGTCGATCGTCTTGCCGAGGCGCGTCATTTCGGTGGCGCTGCGCATGTGATAGAGCGTGGTGTGGCCGCCGGAGACGACCAGCCCCAGCGCCGGATAGCGAATCGGTTCCTGGTTTCTGGTTTTGCGCTTCGCTTCGCCTTCGGCGTCTGGCTTCTGGTTCGAAAGGTTCGGCGCATAGAGGTGCGCCTGCACGTGGTCGATGCCGATCAGCGGTTTGCCGGTGCTCCATGCCAGCGCCTGCGCCGCGCTGACGCCCACGAGCAGCGAGCCGATGAGACCGGGGCGGTTGCCGACGGCGACGGCGTCGATGTCGTCGAGCGTGACGTTGGCGGTCTGCAGCGCTTCGATGACGACGGGGCTGAGCTTTTGCAGGTGCGCGCGGCTGGCGATCTCGGGCACGACGCCCTGATAGCGCTGGTGCAGCGCGTGCTGCGAGGCGATGATGCTCGCGCGCACGAGCCGGCCGGCCTCCACCACGGCGGCGGCGGTCTCATCGCAGCTCGTCTCGATGCCGAGGATGCGGGGGGAGGGGGTCACGGCGTCGCGGGCTCGGGTTCGGGCTCGGCGGCGTTCTCGTCAGCCGGCTCAGGCTGCGCTTCGCCGTCGCTGGCGTCTTCGCCGTCTTCCGCCTCATCTTCCGCCTCATTTTCTTCCGCGGCGCCTTCCGCGCCGTTCTCATCGCGCTCGAACTGCGCCAATTCGCGGTCGATCTCGTTGAGCTGATCCACCAGCGCCTCGCGCCGGTCGCGCAGGCGCTTGCGCTGCTGGGTGCGGGCGATCTGGTCGGCGCCGGACTGGCCGACGGCGGGCCACTCACCGTCGTCGAGCTTGCCCAGCGCCGCGCGCAGCGCGCCGGCGAGCTGCGGGTCTTTCAGCTCCTGCTCGATCCACTCGGGCGTGACGTTGATGCCGTCATCCTGACCGTTGTCCGGTGCGAGGCGGTCGTTGCGGCGGCGTGCTTCGAGCATCGCCTGCATCTCGTCGGTGCTCATGGGAATGTAGCTGCCTTCGCTGGGATCGACGCCCCATTGCTCGGCGTCGGGCTGACGATGGATCAGCCGACCGGAAGGCGTATACCAGTAGGCGGTGGTCAGCTTGAGCACGCCCCGGCCGCCCGGCAGCTCGTGGGTGGATTGCACGCTGCCCTTGCCGTAGGTGCGCGTGCCGACCACGTGCGCCCGGTCGTTGTCCTTCAGCGCACCGGCGACGATCTCCGATGCCGAGGCGCTCGCTTCATTGGCAAGCACCACCACCGGCACCTCCGGCACCAGCGTCTCGCTGCTCGACTCGAACTCGTGTTTCGGCTCGCTGCGCCCCTCGATGGAGACGATCGCCCGGTTCGCTTCCAGGAACATGTCGCTGACGGTCACGGCCCCTTCGAGGAAGCCGCCGCCGTTGAAGCGCACGTCCAGGATCAGTGCCTGGATCGTCGGTTCGTCGTGGACCAGTTGCTCCAGCGCCTGGCGCAGCTCGTCCACCGTGCGTCCGCCGAACTGCGTCAGGCGGATGTAGCCAACGCCGTTCTCATCATCGAGCAGGAAGTCGTATTCCTGGTCGGCGTCGCGCCGGAAGCCGCGCACGGTCTGGACCTGGATCACGCCGCGGGTGATGGTGATGTCCTGCTCCTCGCCGTTTTCGTGGCGGACGCGGATGGTGACGTCGGTGCCCTCCTCGCCGGTGAGCAGACGGACCGCCTCGGGCAGGGTCATGTCGAGCGTGGACTCGCCTTCGATCTCGAGGATGACATCGCCCGCCATCACGCCCGCTTTCCAGGCGGGCGAGTCTTCCAGCGGCGTGACGATGCGGATGCGGTTCTGATGCTGCTCCACCTCCGCGCCGATGCCGGAGAACGAGCCTTCCATCTGCTGATTGAACTGGTCCCAGTCCTCCGGCGGCAGGTAGGTCGTGTAGGGATCGTCCAGCGCTTCGATCATGCCGCGCACGGCGCCGCGAATCAGCGCCTCCTGGTCGGGGTCCTCGACGTAGGCGTCGACCAGCTCGTGGCGGAGATCCACCAGCAGCCCGAGCTGATCGAACGCGCTGTTCTGGCGTGCCCAGGTGTTGGTCAGCGCCAGCAGCAGCCCGCACACCACTGCCAGGAACATCAGATGGGCCGTGAAGCGTCGATTCATGCGATTCGCCTTCTGCTTGTGGAACACCGCCCCGGCAACCGGACACGGGCGATTGTAGGGGCGGCCGGTGCAGCCATCAAAAGATGAGGGGCCGAGGGGCCGAGGGGCCGAGGGGTCAAGGGGCCGAGTGAAAAGAAAGGCAGACAGCGGCGAAGCCGCCGATTCCGATCACTTGGCCCCTCGGCCCTGGACCCCTCGGCCCCTTGTTGGGAATGGCCCCATCCGCCCGTGGCGCATATGCTCACGCACATGGCCAAGGCCACCCTCCAGTTCATCTGCCGGACCTGCGGCGCGCTGCAACCCAAGTGGATGGGCAAGTGCCCCGACTGCGGTGCGTGGGACGCCCTTGAGGAGCACCGCCCCGTCCGCGGCGCCACCGGCCCCGACCCGCACCGCGGCGCAGCCGACTTCGACCCCGACGCCGCCCCACAAGCCATTCCGCTGCACACCGTCGGCGACGACGACCTCACCGCCGGCATGCGCCTGCCCACCGGCATCTTCGAACTCGACCGCGTCCTCGGCGGATGCACTACGGAGGGTGAAAAGACCACCGACGACGGTGGCCTCGTCCCCGGCAGCGCCGTTCTGCTCGGCGGCGATCCCGGCATCGGCAAGTCCACGCTCATGCTCCAGGCTGCGCACACCCTCGTCGAGCACGGTCGGCGCGTGCTCTACGTCACCAGCGAGGAGTCGGCGCGCCAACTGCGTCTGCGCGCCGAGCGCCTCGGCGCGCTCGGCAACGGCAAAGCGGACGGCCTCTACGTCCTCGCCGACACCAACCTGGCGCGCATCATCGAGCAGGCGCGCAAGCTCCAACCCGACGTGCTCGTGGTCGACTCGATCCAGATGATCTACAAGGCCGACCAGTCCGCCGCGCCCGGCAGCGTCACGCAACTGCGCGCCTGCTGCATGGAGCTGATCTACCTGGCCAAGTCCACCACCACCGCGTTGCTGCTCGTCGGCCACGTCACCAAAAAAGGCCAAGTCGCCGGCCCGCGCCTGCTTGAGCACATGGTCGACACCGTGCTCTACTTCGAAGGCGACCGATTCCACAGCCACCGCATCGTGCGCGCCACGAAAAACCGCTTCGGCACCACGCTCGAAGTCGGCCTCTTCGAGATGACCGACGCCGGCCTGCGCGAAGTCACCGAAGGCGCAGGCGTCGCCGCCAGCGAGTACCAGACACGCGCCGGCTCCGTCGTCTGTCCCGTCCTGCAAGGCTCGCGCTGCCTGCTCGTCGAGATGCAGGCCCTCACCGCCACGGGCTTCCTCGGCAACGTCAAGCGCAAAGTCTCCGGCCTCGACACCAATCGCCTCGCCATGCTCATTGCCGTCCTCGAAAAACGCGCCGGCCTCCGTCTCGCCGACCAGGACGTCTTCGCCGCCAGCGTCGGGGGCATGCGCGTCATCGAGCCCGCCGCGGATCTGGCCATCGCCATCGCCATCGCCGGCGCCCATTACAACCGCCAGCTCGACACCGGCACTTGCGCCATCGGCGAGCTGGGCCTCGGCGGCGAGCTGCGCCACGTCCAGCAACTCGAACAACGCTTCCGCGAAGCCACCCGCCTCGGCTTCACGCGCATCCTCTGCCCGCCCACCGACCTCAAGCCGCCGCCCGGCGCCCAGCTCATCCCCGTCGACCGCCTCGACCGCGCGCTGGAGCATCTCGCATGAACCCGTATAAAGCAACGCGACTTGTCGCGTTTCTGACGCTCGCGCTGTTGCTCACCCCGCGCGCCACCGCCCAGGCGCCGCTCCAGGGCGGCTGGGTCGACGCGGCGCAGGATCGCATCGAAGACATCCGCAAGACCGAGGTGCGCCTCATCGTTCTCGACGCCGCCGGCAACCCTGTGCCGAACGCGAACGTCCACATCGACCAGCAGCGCCACGCTTTTCCCCTTGGCTTCACCCTCGTGGAGGACCAGTGGCCCGAGGCGCTGCCCAGTGGTGCGCCGCTCTGGCGCTGCTTCAACGCCATCGCCCTCGATGCGCTCACGGACTGGTCAGCCATGTCTTCCCGGCACGACGCGCCGCCGAACGTGGAACCGATCGAACAGATCGTGCGCCGCGCGCAGCGCACCGGCATCACTGCGCGCTTCGGCGGTCTCATCTCCGCCGACCGCGCACGCAACCCCGCCTGGCTCGCCGAGCTGGACAAGCCCGCGCTGCGCGAGGCGTTCGATCGTCGCCTGAGCGAAGCGCTGCGCGGTGTGCTCGGCCCATTCACGCAGTACGACCTCTACACTCACGCGCTCGATCACGACGATATCGAGCAGACCTTCGGCACGCCTGCGCTGCGCGCCCTCTATGATCGCGCCCAGGCCCTTGCGCCGGATGCTTCCATCGGCCTGCGCGTGCGCGACAGCCTCCTCGGTGGACGCATGCGCCAGATGGCGCGCCGCATCACGACCATGCGGCTCGACTTCATCCCGTTCGATTACATCGCCATCGAGCCGCGCATGACCCGGCAACTCGTCCAGGCGCCGCTCCAGCGCACGTTCGATCAACTCGAAGAATTGAACGCCAACGTCACTCTCGTCGGCGTCGAGATGGGCGGCCGCAGTGAAGCGGCGGCGGCCTACAACCTCGAAGTCCTCCTGCGCACCGCCTTCGCCTCGTCATCCGTGCAAGGCATCTGGCTCGGCCCGCTCACCGCCGAGCAGACCACCGCGGAGCACGCCGCGCTGCTCGATGATGAAGGCAACCCCACGCCGCCCGGCGAGGTCGTGGATCGCCTGTTCCATGAAACGTGGCGCACCGATCACCGCGCCGCCACCGACGCGCTCGGCAACGTGCGCGCCTCGATCTTCGCCGGCGTCCACGACATCACCGCCGAACTGCCGAACGGCGAAACCCTCGCCATGACCGTGCGTGTCGCGCCGAATGATGACGAGCGCGTCATCGTTCTCGAGCCGGGCGAGTCGTTTTAGCCACGGATGAACACAGATAGAAGACAGGAGAACAGAATACGAAGCGACGCGACTTGTCGCGTTTCTTTTCTCTTCTATCTGTGTCCATCTGTGTTCATCTGTGGCTGATCATCGCCGCTGTTTTTCAAGGACGGCGCTCCAGTCGCACATGCTCACCGCGTCGATGATCTGCGCATCGAGCTGCGCCTGCTCGGGCTGCGCTGCTTTCGGGGCGACGCGTGGCACCACCGCCAGCACATCCGCGCCGGTCAGGCGCTGCAGCCAGCGGCGGTTGGTGAGGATCGAAGGGTCATCATTTGCGGCGACGTCGGCGTCGTAGCCGTTCATCACGATGCCGGCGACGCGCAGGCGCGCTTCGTTCAAGAGGCGCACCGTCATGGCCGTGTGATTGAGCGTGCCCAGCAGCGAGCGCGCCACGACCAGCACCGGATAGCCGAGCGCCGCGGCGAGATCGAGCACCGTGAGGCGCGGCTGCTTCGGGTCCAACGGCACGAGCAATCCGCCGACGCCTTCGATCAACAACGCATCGCTTTCGTGATCCAGTGTTTCGAGGCTGCGCGCCAGCGCTTGCCAATCGATGGTTTCGCCGGTCGCCTCCGCCGCGACGGCCGGCGCCAGGGGCGGGCGAAAGCGAATCGGGTTGATGGTCGACAGCGGCAGCCGACAGTCGGCGAAGTGCGCCAGCGCCTCGGCGTCGGCGTTGACCAGCCCCTCGCGCTCGCGCCGACAACCGGTGCTGAACGGCTTGCATACGCCGATGCGCTGCTTCGGCATCTGCCGGCGCAGCGCGGCGGCGATGGCGCAGGTGACCACCGTCTTGCCCACGCCGGTGTCCGTGCCGGTCACGAACAGGCCGGGGCAGCGCAGGCGCGGCAGGGCGGGGGCGGCAGGGGGGCTGGGCATGGCGGGCATGGTAGCGGGCCGGACGATGCTGCTTGCCGGCGGCAAACAGCGACGGCCGGAAAGCGGGGGCGGCGCGATGGCTTTCCCATTTATGGGAATTCGTGCGGCTGCGGGTTGAATTGAGAACGAGTCTCAGTAAATTACGCGTCGTTGCACGGAACTGCGACTCAGTCGCAGCATAGCCAGCTGACCGGCCAAACACGTCTGTTTGTCCCTCGTTCGTCCCCAAAGGAGGAGTCATGAGCCCCGCTCAACCGTCCCGCCCCGTTGCCAGTCGCCCCGCCGCCTCCGTTGCCGCCCCTCGGTCTGCGGTGCGCAGCGCCCGGCCCACAGCGTTCACGCTCATCGAGCTGCTGGTGGTCATCAGCATCATCGCCCTGCTGGTCGGCATCCTGCTGCCCGCCCTCAGCGCCGCCCGCGAGGCGGGGAAGGACAGCGTCAGCCTCAACAACGTCCGGCAGATTGGCAGCGTCGCCCTGCACAATTTCCTCGCCGAACACAATTACGAATATCCGTGGATGAGTTCGGGTATTCCTTCCGCCAACCGTCCGCACGGCAACAAGCCGCGCTGGCCCGACTACCTCTATCCCTACATCGAGAACACGGACGTGTTCATCAATCCGCACCTGGATTACCTGCACGACTCGGTGTTCGCCAAGAAGTGGTGGCACGAGACGAGCACCGCCCCCGCTCTCGCGGCCGCCGAGAATCCGCAGAAGGACTGGACCACCACGGAGAAGACCATGCCCGCCGACGGATGGACCCTGTGGGGCGGCTACGGCTACAACTACCAGTACCTCGGCAACTCGCGCTCCGCCGTCCAGTTTCGCCGGAAAGACACCGATCTGACCGACCCGACCAACACGCTCACCGTCGGCGACACCGAAGGCCAGTTCGACCGCCCCAGCCAGACCATCGAGCCCGGCAGCTCCGGCAGCTACGTCATCGACCCGCCCCTCGGCTCCGATCCCGATGGCAGCGGCGACGGACCTTACTAC
>JBMCXL010000071.1:0-10864 GCA_048621015.1 Phycisphaeraceae bacterium | reverse complement strand
TCCGTTTCGCCATCCGCCTGCTCGCGCGCGTCCGGCTTCGACGGCCGCGGCCGATCCGACAGGACGACCTGCCGCCAGGGCTCGTTCTTGCTCATCGCGAACTTCCGCGCGGGCTCGACGAGACGATGCGCCAGATTGGTTGGTCCGACCGTCAGGTGGAGGTCCCCGGCGTCATAAGAGGCATCTTCCGTGGGCGTCACCTCGCTGGTCATGAGCCGGAAGATGTGCTCGGCGCTGCGCGCCTGCGCCGAGCCGGTCGCCTGCAGGACCATCAGGCCGACGATGCGATCCGGCAGGTAGAGCCATGCCTGCCGAATGCGCCACGGCCCGGAGACATGGGGGTCGCGCCAGGTGGTTCGCTGATCGTGCGGGACATAGCTGCCTGCCGCGGCCGCCGCATCATCCTGAACATCCAGCATGGCGTGGGGCTTTTGCAGGCCGGCGATGTGAAGGTTGTTGAACTGGTATTTGGGGTTGTGGGCCAGCGCATCGATGCGCACCAGCGGATACGCCCCGGCCAGACCGCTGCTCGGGGTGAGCGCGCCTGCCAGCGTGTAGCCGTATGAGTTGGAAGTGAACGCGGAGCTGAACTCACCGAACCGCAGTCGCAGTCCACCGATGTCCGGATCGGTCACGACATAGCCATCCGCGCGGTCCGTCGGCTCCACGTTGCGCAGCGCCAACTGCTTGTAGCCGTGGACGGCCCAATCGGCGAACTTGCGATCGCCGCCCGTGCCGCGCTGCGCCATGGTCAAGGCCAGTTCCGCCAGTTCACCATCACCGGTCGCCGCCGCCGAAAGCGCCACGGCCCCGGGCCAGAACGTGCGCCACTGCTCCTTCCACCAGATCGCCGAATGGTAATGCGTGCCGTGCGGCGCGCCGCCGCGGCCGGCCCATGGCATGATGCGCAGCTTGTAATAGGGCGTTTGTTGCTGCAGCAACTGATCGGCCAGGTCCTCCCCGACAAACCACCAGTACATGTAAATGGCCCGCATGTTGATGTTGTGGTAGTACATCTGCTCGGCCACGAGCTGGGGCGACTCGAAGTCGGGCTCGTAGATATAGCGGATCGTTCCGTTGGGTTGCATGTGCCACTGGAGCATGCGGAGAATGTGCCCCGCCCTGCGCAGCAGCCTGGGAGCCAGCTCCGGTTCGTGCTCGCGCGCCAGCACCCAGCCGAGCGTGAACATCGCCATCTGGCCGTGCGCGGGAAAGTTCACGATCTCCACCGATCGCTTGAGGATGTTTTCCCATCCATCCTCGGCGATCTTCCGCGCCTCTTCGAGCGCCCGGCGAACGCCGCGCTCCAGCCGTGACTTTCCCACCAACTCCTGCAGCCGGGCCCGTGCGCTGATCTCGACCAACGGGGCGTAGAGATACCACGCTTTCCACCCGCTTTGCAGACCTCCCGCTTCTTCCGGATAGTTTTCATCCATCCATGTCCGCAGCGACTCGACGAGAACCTCGCTGTCCGCGTGTTGGCTGTCGGGTGAGCAAAGCCCCCAGACGGCGTACAGGCCGAAGAACTGGGACTGCCGAAAGCTCGCCCAGCGTCCTTCGCCACCCTCATTCGCGGAACGGATGCACTGGCCCAGGATGTTGTTCATCTGGTCGGCGTACGCGGATTCGCCGTTTTCGGGAAGTGGTTCATCGACGAACCAGGTGCGATGCGCCGGGCGATCCGGAATCTGAAGCTCATTGATCGAATCGGGATACTGCGGCGGCTGGTCGGCCTGGGCTCGAGATGACCAGGACAGGCATGCGATCACTATCAGAATGACGGGCAGCAGGCGGCGCGTGACGTTCAGCATTTCGGTCATCGGGAACAATCTCCTGCCGGGCGACAGATCGCCGTGCGAGGTGTCGCTGGTGGGTAAGGCCGTCGGTTTCGCTGGAGGGGTGGGGGGCACTTTCCGTTTCTGCGGCAAGTCGCTGATGAGGTCCGTTCAAGGTTCGTTGCCGCGTCGAGGCGCGACCGCATTTTTCCATGCGCGGATCGCGGGAGCGCATCCATGCCGGCCACGGCGCATGCCGGCCCAAGCGGGGCAAGTGTCGGCGAGGCACACGCCTGGCGCAGATGTCACAGACCGGCCGCTGCGCGAAAAACCTCTCGATGGACGATCGCAGCAGGGTTGACCGCCACCTCCAATTCATATACCTTAATTGTATGAATATGGGAGGTCAAGGCGTCACACTGACCCCGGCCGCCGGCCGCAGCGCGGGCGGACGCGCCGCGGCTCCCGCATACCAGAATCTTTATAACCACATTCGCGGAAGCATCTTGCGGGGCGATTGGGCGCCTGGTGAGCGGATTCCCACCGAGCAGGCGCTTGCCCACGAGTTCCACGTCAGCGTCGGCACGATTCGCAAGACCCAGGAGATGCTGGTGCGGGAGGGGCTGCTTATCAAGCAGCAGGGCCGGGGCACGTTCGTCGCGCCGGATGTTGCCCGCCAGCGGCGCATCCTCTGGGTGTGCGGGCTCGACGTGTTCGACGGTGATGTCAGCTCGTTCTACACCGAGTTCCTCAACGCGTGCCATCGCACCGGCGCGGGCCGCGGCCTGACCATCGAGCCTGCCTGGGTCAGTCACATCCGCCCCGAAGATGCCGAACGCTACATGAGTCCCGACGCCGAGGCACGCTACGCGGGCTATGTCTTCGTCGGCTGCGAATGGGGCAAGCATCCGCTGTTGCGGCACGTCGCCGACCGCGGCTTGCCCTACGCCCACGTCGAGCACTGGGAGCATCGGCCGTGCGGTGTCCTGATCGACATCGGCCAAGGCGTTCGCCTCGGTGTCGAGCAGCTCCGTGCCGAAGGGTGCGAAAAGGTCACCGTGCTCGGATTCGAACAGCACCTGCGCCGCCTTGACCCGCTGCTGTCTGAGCTGAATGTTGCGCGGTTGCCCGCGCCTTCGGGAGAGCGGATGAGCGATGTCGAGCGGCACGGTGCGCTGGTGATGAACGCGTTCGAGCCGAGCGGTGCGCGCGAGGGCCTGCTCATCCTGGACGACATCGTCGCCCGCGGCGCCACGCGCGCCCTGCTGGGACGGCATCGGCCCGGCGATCAAGCGCTGCACATTGCAGTGATGAGCAGCCGCCGCGGCATGATCCCGCTGGGCATCCCGGTGATCCATCTCGTTCACGACAGCCAGCGCGTCGCCGATGCCGCCATCGACCTTCTGGGGCAACAGATGGGCTCGCGCGCCAAGGCGGCTGGTGCGGTTGTCCCATTTGAAATCTTCACGGAGGCGGAAGCTGAACTTGCCAGGGAGATCGTCGTGACGTCGCACGCGTCGTTGTAGCACGTGCTGATGTCGACGGCGCATTGACGGCCACGTCGATTGCCCCTCAAAGGAGTACTTCACGATGCCAAGTTTCACCAGCCACCCACGTTCGACGGCTCCCCGCGGTTTCACGATCGTCGAATTGCTGGTGGTCATCAGTATCATCGCGCTGTTGGTTGCCTTGTTGCTGCCGGCGTTGCAGGCGGCGCGCGCGGCGGCGCAGCGCGCCGCCTGCGCCTCCAACCTTCGTCAGATCGGCATCGGCGCCGCGACGTACGTCATGGACTTCGGCAGCCTGCCCATCTCCCAGAGAGGGTCGAATGCGTATGACCCGTTGATGTATGCCAACGCCAACGCGCCGCTGTCCGACGGCTTCCACCTGTTCGCAGCCGACTACTGTGGCGCGCCCGGGTTCACCGGCAACAGTGGCTGGAATCCTGAAACGGTGAGCGTGTTCAGGTGCCCCGGCAAAGCCATCAGCGTGCCGACCGGCACTGTCGATATCTCCTACATGTCGACGGGGTTCATCGGCAACTGGTATGGCCTGCGCTACGGGCACGATCCGGACGGCGACGGCACGCCGCAAGCGTTAAAGGGATTGACGCCGGCCCAGAACAGGGAAGGCTTCGATATCTTCGGTTACCGCGGCTCGTATCGTTGGGCGAACGCCAATGCGGTGGCGACGACGTCGAGCAAAGCGGGTGTTTATCCCAACGAGGCCCGTTCGCCGTGGGCGTGGCCGCTGTTTTTCGATCAGTCGGTCGCCAATCCGTACAGCCAGACGCAGTACAACAGCAATCATCCGCAAAGTCTCAACGCGCTGTACCTCGACGGAAGCGTCGTCACGCAGGGCAACGACCCGGCGTGGACAGGTGACTACGCCATGCGGAACGGTCCGACGTGGCCGGCCTGGTATCTGCCTTACGTGCGCTTCAGCAACTTCGTCCACGGGCCGTGACGCGCAAGGCGACGCCTGCGTCGCGCGCTGGACAAGATAAGAGACTATTTCACTGCGCTCCCCAAGAAGCCCGCGGATGGCGAGTCCGCGAGCCTTCCGCGGGGTTGCTGTTGCGTTGTGAAATAGTCTCCAGGCAAGCGTCCTGTTTCCGCCCGGTCGAACGATCCGGTGTTGCCCGATGCGGAACGCCCCCATCCTCCACTCATGATTGTCGTGGCGGTACGGTCCGCCTAGCGTGCAACGGTCACCGTTGGCGGCGCGGTATCCGTGCGCCGCCAGGAGGGAGCGGGTCCGTCGCATCACCAATCCAAGTGGAGGAGAAGGACATGTTCTTGCGCATTGACAAGCTGCCCGTGGAAATGCCCCAGCCACAGAAGGTCGATCCCGAGTCCGCCGCCGCGGTGCAGGAGTTGATGGGCGGGCGGTTCGGTGAGATGTCCACGTTCAACAACTACTTTGCCCAGAGCATGAACCTGCGCGCCAAGCCCAAGCTCGGGCCGTACTACGAGCTGGTCGCCAACATCGCGGCCGAGGAACTCGGTCACATTCAACTGGTCGGTGCGGCGATCAACTCGCTGCTGAACGGCCCGCCCAAGGGCGACGACCAGAACGACGACACTCACGGCACGCCGATCAATGATATGACCGAATACGTCAACACCTACAACCCGCATCACTTCATCGCCGCCGGCCGCAACGCGCTGCCGGTCGACGCCAGCGGTGCGCCGTGGACGGGGCAGTACGTCTTTACCAGCGGCAACCTGATTCTCGACCTGCTGCACAACTTCTTTCTGGAGAACGCCGCGCGCACGAACAAGCTGCGCGTCTACCAGATGACCCGCGACCCGGCCGCGCGCGAGATGCTCGGCTACCTGTTCGTGCGCGGCGGGGTGCATGCCGTGGCGTATGCCAAGGGGCTGGAGAAGCTCACGGGTGTGAAGATGAGTGAGATGCTGCCGATCCCCAAGGTCGCCAACGAGATGTTCCCCGAAGCGAAGAAGTACATGGACATGGACAGCCACACGAAGCTCTATCGCCTGAGCCCGGATGACTACAGGAACCTGGGCGGCATCTGGGAGGGCGCGCACCCCGAAGGCGGCCAGTGCGAGGTGGTCGACGGCCCGCCGCAGCAGATGGGCGATCACGTCGAGCTCGACGGCATCAGCTCGGCCTTCGCGCCCGAGTATCACCCGCAGGAGATCTTCGAGATGGCCCAGCACCTCTACAAGCAGGCCGGGAGCTGAGCCTGAACGCCCCGCGGGGCGTTGACCGCTTCACTCCGGGGGCGGGCAGGGGTGTGCTTCGCAGCGGCCGGCCGGCCTTCAGGCTGGGTTTCGCCCGCCTACCTTTCACGCTCGATTGGCGCAAGCACGGCCGGAAGACCGTGGCGCCATCGTATCCCACGACCTGGCATGGGCGGGCGGTGGTCCGGCCGGCGCGATCCGCTATGATGGTGCGTTCGATTATGGACTACTTTCATTACAAGAACGGCCAACTGTACTGCGAGGACGTGGCGATCGACGACGTGGTCGCCGAGACCGGCACGCCGGCGTACGTCTACTCGCGGCGCACCTTCGAGCACCATTACGACGCGGTCGTCGCCGCGTTCGCCGAGCTCGATCCGCTGATCTGCTACTCGATCAAGAGCTGCGGCAACGTGCACATCCTGCGCATGCTCGCCGAGCGCGGCGCGGGCATGGACGTGGTCAGCGGCGGCGAGCTCTACCGCGCCCAGCAGGCGGGCGTGGACATGGGCAAGGTCGTCTACGCCGGCGTGGGCAAGACCGACGCGGAGATCCGCGCAGCGCTCGAGGCCGGCATCGGCTGGTTCAACATCGAATCGGAGCAGGAGTTCGAGAACGTCGCCCGTCTCGCCGGCGAGATGGGCGTCACCGCGCAGGGCGCGCTGCGCGTCAACCCCGATGTCGATCCCGCCACGCACGCCAAGACGACCACGGGCAAGAAGGAAACCAAGTTCGGTGTCGACATCGACCGGGCGCGCCGCTTTTTCCAGAGCTACGGCAACGACGCGCACCTGAAGCTCAACGCGCTGCACCTGCACATCGGCTCGCCGATCTACAAGATCGAGCCCTACGCCGAGGCGATCCGAAAGGCGCTGGCCCTGATCGAGGACCTGCGCGGGCAGGGTTATACGATCGACGCGATCGATATCGGCGGCGGTTATGGCGCGGACTATGAAACGGACCAGACGCCGCGCTACGCGGAATATGCCGCGCGGATCGTGCCGCTGCTGCGGCCGTTCAAGCAGGGGGGCGGGCGCGTCATACTGGAGCCGGGCCGAAGCATCGCGGCGAACGCGGGCGTGCTGGTGACGCAGGTGCAGTACGTCAAACAGGGCGGCAGCAAGACATTCGTGATCGTGGACAGCGGGATGCACCACCTGATTCGGCCGACGTTGTACGAGGCGTTTCATTTCGTCTGGCCGACGAAGGTCGCGCCGGAGCAGGAGCCGTCGCGGCGGACGGGGCGCGTGCACCTGCCGGGGCTGCGCACGTGTGACGTGGTGGGGCCGGTGTGCGAGAGCGGCGACTACCTGGCGAAGGGGCGCGAGCTGCCGGCGGTGCAGCGCGGCGACAACCTCGCGGTGTTCTCCGCCGGGGCGTACGGCATGGTGATGGCCAGTCACTACAACGCGCTGCCGAACCCGCCGGAGGTGCTGGTCGAGGGCGACCGCTTCACGGTGATCCGTCGGCGGGAGACTTACGAGGACCTGCTCGCGCTGGAGCAGACGCCTGCGGTGCCGGCGCGTGCTCCCTCTCCCGTCGGGAGAGGGCTGGGGTGAGGGGACTTGCTGCAACCATTGACTGCTGCATCGCGAGGGAGATGTCCGGTCGTCGGTGATCCCCTCACCCGCCTCGTTAGACGTTCACACGCGAATGTTGCCGTGCTTGCTCGGCACCCTCTCCCGTCGGGAGAGGGTTTCGGGGGCGTTGGTGAGAAGTGGTAAACTCACCCGCATGCAGTCGCCGCCGGGGGCGCGGCGGGGCGCGTCCGCACAAGGGCTGGCAAGGGATCATGGCTTACCTCGAAGTTCACCTTCCCGATGGTCCGACGCGCGTCGCGCTGGACGCACCGAAGATCACCATCGGCCGCCATCCGAAGAACCACGTCTGCCTCGGCAACGACGGGCAGGCGAGTCGATACCACTGCGAGCTGGAAGTGCAGGGCGAGCGCGTGATCTTGCGCGACCTCGGCTCCAGCAACGGCACCTACATCGGCAACGAGCGCATCACCGAGCAGCCGATCGACCCCGGCACCATCTTCCACGTCGGCTCAACGGCCGTGCGCCTGGTCGACGACGACGGCGCGCAGACGCCGGAAACCGCGGACGACGAACCGACGAAGAAGCGATCCTCGCGCCGGTTCAGTTGGCGCGGCCTGCGCGGCAAGTCCGCATCGGCCGAGGAAGAAGCGCCCGCACCGACGATGCAGACCGCGCCGTCGCCCGAGCCCGCACCCGGCACGCGCGGCGACTTCGCCGCCGGCTCGGTCGAAGCGCTGGCGCACGTCGGCCAGGACGTCCCGTACGACGAGCACCAGGTCGCGCTGATCAACGCGCGCGGCGACGTGGTGCACACCGCCGGCCAGCAGAGCGACAAGCAGGAAACCGCCGCCGCCGTGCGCATCCTTCGATTGGTGCTGCTGGCGTGCATCCGTTCGCACGCCTCGGACGTACACATCGAGCCGCGCGAGGGCGGCGGGGCGGTGCGCTTGCGCGTCGATGGCACGATGGTCCAGGCCTGCCGGATCGACGAGGCCCAGACGCGCCGCATCCTCTCGCTGATCAAGGTGCTCGCCGACCTGGACATCACGCGCCGCACTGGCGTGCAGGAAGGCCACTTCACCGCCGAGGCGCCCGACCGGCGCATCGATTACCGCGTGAGCTTCACGCCCTCGATGTACGGCCAGAAGCTGGTGCTGCGCGTGCTCGACCCGCTCAACTCGCCGCGCCACTTCGAGGACATGGGCCTGCCCGAAAACGTGCACCAGAGCCTCAGCATGCTCGCCGGCAAGGACACCGGCATGCTGCTCGCCGCTGGTCCCACCGGCAGCGGCAAGACGACCACGTTGTATGCCGTGCTGCGCGCGATCGACGCGCAGCAGCGCAACGTCATCACCATCGAGGACCCGATCGAGTACGCCCTCGCCGGCGCGACGCAGATCCCGGTCGACAACGACGAGGGACACACCTTCGACGCCCTGCTGCGCAGCGTGCTGCGCCAGGACCCGGACGTGATCATGGTCGGCGAGATCCGCGACGCCGAGACCGCCACCATTGCCATGCAGGCCGCCACGACCGGGCACCTGGTCCTCTCGACGATCCATGCCCAGGACACGATGGGCACGCTCTTCCGCCTGCGCGACCTCGGCGTGGAGTCGTATCTGATGGGCTCGACGCTCGACGTGGTCCTCTCCCAGCGCCTTGCGCGCCAGCTCTGCCCGCACTGCAAGGACGCGCGCAAGCCCACCGACGACGAAGCGAAGCGCTTGCAGAGCACCGGCGACGTGCCAGAGCGAATCCATGTGCCCGTCGGCTGCCAGCGCTGCTTCGACACCGGCTACGCCGGCCGACGCGCGATCTTCGAGATGCTGCGCAACACCGGCGACGTGCGCGACCTCATCCTCGGCTCGCCGAACGTCAAGGAGCTGCGCGAGGCGCTGAAGGAGACCGACTTCCGCCCCCTCCGCGCCGCCGGCCACGACCTGGTGCGCGAAGGCGCCAGCTCCCTCGAAGAAGTCGAGCGCGTCGTGGGCCAGTAGAATCGCCACGTCGCCGGGGTGCTGCAAAGCGACGCGACTCGGCCGCGCCCGGTCGCATACACTACACCACCATGGCCAAGCAGCGCATCGTCTCCGCCGAAGCCGCCGACCCCCAGGAGGAAGCCGCGCACCACTCCCTGCGCCCGAGCCGGCTCGATGACTACGTCGGCCAGTCCCAGCTCGTCGAGAAGCTGCGCATCACCCTCCAGGCCGTACGCGAACGCGACGAGCCGATGGAGCACGTCCTCCTGCACGGCCCCCCCGGCCTCGGCAAAACGACACTCGCCCACATCATCGCCCAGGAAATGTCCACCCACCTGGTCGTCACCTCCGGCCCCGCGCTCGGCAGGCCCACCGACCTCGTCGGCACACTCACGCGACTCCAGCGCGGCGACGTGCTCTTCATCGACGAGATCCACCGTCTCAGCCCCGTCGTCGAGGAATACCTCTACCCCGCGATGGAGGACTTCAAGATCGACGTCACCGTCGACCAGGGCATGCACGCCCGCTCCATCACGCTGCCCTTGAAACCGTTCACCCTCATCGGCGCCACCACCCGCGCCGGCCTGCTCTCGGCGCCGATGCGCTCGCGCTTCGGCATCACCCACAGCCTCCAGTTCTACGACGACGAACAACTGCTCGCCATCCTCCACCGCAGCGCCCGCCTGCTCGAGCTGACCGACGCCCACGCCGGAGCGCAGCGCAGCGAAGCTCCGGATGATCTCGAAGCTGCCCTGACCCGCATCGCCGCGCGCTCGCGCGGCACCCCGCGCATCGCCAACCGCCTGCTCCGCCGCGTGCGCGATTATGCGCAGGTCAAGGCCAAGGGCCGCATCAACGCCGACAGCGTCGATGCCGCGCTGAAGCTCGAAGGCGTCGACGCGCTCGGCCTCGACGACCTCGACCGCAAATACATGCACGTGATCGGCACCGTCTACGAAGGCGGCCCCGTCGGCCTCGAAGCCGTCGCCGCGACCATGGGCGAGGACGCCGGCACGCTGGAGGACGTCGTCGAGCCGTACCTGCTCCAGATCGGCTATCTCGCGCGCACGCGCCGCGGCCGCCAGCTCACCCGCGCCGGCGCCGAGCACGTGGGCCTGAAGATCAAGACTACGGACAACGGTGACGCGGAAGAATCGCTGTTCGAATGACGGCCTAGCCGCGAGCGGCTGGGTGACCACTCGGCGATAACGCTTGGCGGGGGAACCGCTCATGCACGCACGAACCGCGGTTGTGGCAATAGTCATACTTCTCTTGGTCGCACTTCCTGCAACGCAGCAGGCCGCGGATCGGGAGAACCGTGAGGATGTATCTGCGCAGACTGGCTGGACCGAACCCGTGCACGGTATTCGCGTTTGTGCCTTTGCGGCGCAGGACAGCGTGCCTATTGGCGAACCGGTTCACCTGGTCGTGCTGCTTCAGAACGTCTCCGATGAGGCGGTGACGCTACCGGGCGTTGATATAGCATCGGCCGTGGTCGTGGACCGAAAGGTTGAGCCGCTGGGCGAGAATTTCGAGCACAGCCACAATGCGGTAATCGTGCAATCAATCCCGGGCGTCGATCTAACCGACTGGAGTCCGCCGCATCACGGCGGGCTGCAACAGCTGGTGGTCCTGACGTCGCTGCGTCCAGGGGGGATGCACGTGGTAAGCATCGAAGTGCGTTCCCCTGACGTGGCGAAACGGCTTCTGAAGATGAGACCTTCGAGGCGGGGGCCGGTGGTTCTCCGCGCTCACGCCGACCTGCTTCAGCCGAACGAGCCCGGCCCGCGTGACTTCGAGTTCGTGTTCCGGCCCGGTGGCTTCGCAGGGGACGAGGGCCGGCATCGTGAGACCGATGC
>JBMCXL010000070.1:0-10869 GCA_048621015.1 Phycisphaeraceae bacterium | reverse complement strand
GTCCAGGTCGTCGGCCACGAGATACCCCATCTCGACCAGGCACTGGCCGAGCGTCTTGCCCGCGGCGTCGGCGGCGCGGCGCGCCTCGGCCAGCCCCTGCTCGGAGACGAGCCCTTCGCGGCGAAGGATGTCCTCGAGCGTGCGGTGGGCGGCGATGCCGAGGCGTCGGCTGAGCCCGGCGCCGATCACGTCGCAGTCGATCAGCAGCGTCTTGGCGCCGCTGGCGGCGAAGGAGACGCCCAGGGCGCTGGTGAGGCTGGTCTTGCCCGAGCCGGGGCCAGGGCTGGTGACGGTGAACACGCGGCCGCGGTGGTCGGCGCCGCCGATCTGGAGCATGGTGCGGATGTGGTGCACGCAGTGGGCGGTGATGGCGGCCTGCTCGGGGTCGGCCAGGTTCTCGGGCAGCGTCGGCAGAATGCCGAGCATGCGCGTGGTGGGCAGGGTCAGCTCGGCATCGTCGAGGCGACGGAAGCGCCGATCCATCAGGCCGGCGAGCATGACCAGCCCGAAGCCGAGGCCCGCGCCGCCGAGCCCACCCATCGCGGTGAGCTGCTTGCGCTTGCCGTCGTTGGAGGGCGCAATGGGCATGTCGCCGGTGCTGACCTCTTCGATGCGCGTCACATCGGAGGGGCGCAGGCGCAGATCGCGGAGCGAGTTGTCGACACCGCGCAGGCGGCTCTTGGTCAGCTCGGTCTGCTCGTCGAGGTCGCTGAGCTGCAGCTGCAACTGGCCGAGCCTGCTCAGCTCGTCCTCAAGCTGGCCGCGGCGCTGCTGCAGGTCCTGCAGGCGGGCGCGGAGCATTTCGGGCGAGCCGATGAGGGCGTTGATGTCGTTGGCCGCCCCGGTGCCGCCAGGGAGCGAGGCATTGTCGCTGTACTCGCTGGCGTAGTCCTGGATGCGGCGGTTGAGGCTGTCCAGGTCGGCGCGCAGCGCTTCCATGCGGCGGTGGTTGCGGCCGATGCCCAGCTCGACGTTGCGCTGGATCTCGGACTGAACGGCCTGGCGCTGGTTGAGCAGTTGCCGCATCTGGCCATCCTCCCGGGCGATGTCCTCGATGCTGGCGACCGCGAGACCCGCCTCCTCGCCCTCGCCGGCGGCCTCGACGGCCTCGAGCTGGCGATTGGCCTCCGTGATCAGGTCCTCCACGCGCCAGAGCCGTTCCCACAGCCGCTGGAGCCGTTCGGTCACACCGGGGCCGCCGGCCTCGTCAATCAGCCTCGCGCGCCGGTCCTGCTGGTCCGCCAGGTCGCGCTGGAGCTGGTCGTGCTGGCTCTGGAGCTTGGCCTCGCGCTCGTTGACGACGCGGCTGACCTCCTGGCTGAACACGCGCCGATAGCCGCCGATGATCGCCTCGACGCCGGCCTGGGCGCGGTCGGGCGTCTCGGCGGTGAAGGCGATCTTCACCTGCTGCTCGTTCCGTGGCACGTTGATCCGCAGGTTGCGGTTGAACGCACGCATCGCCTGGCGCGAGCTGCCGCCGCCGACCGCCTGCCACCGCTCGTGGGTCAGCGCCGCCTCGAGCACCTTCTGGCTGCGCATGCGGTCGGCCTGGAGGGCAAGGAAGCGGTCGTACAAGGGAATCCCGCCGCTCACCTCGCTGTCCGGCCGCTGATCCGGCGCGATGCTGAGGCTGCCGGTGCTGGTGTATTCCGGCTCGACTGCGAAATAGCCCAGCGGCCCGAGCGTGCCGCCCAGCAGCAGCGCCAGGATGATCGCCCAGTGCCACCGCCCGCGCAGCAGCGCCAGCACCTGCTGGCGACGCCGCTGGGCCGAATCGCCCGTCTCCGCGTCCATCGGCTCGAGGACCAGCGAGGAACGCTGGCTCGGCAGTTGTGAATCCTGAGTCATGACTGGTCTCCCGCGCTTTTCTCCTGTTGTATCGACAGGATCGCCGCGCGCATGAGGCTGTTTATGGCCGATTGGCGTTCCCGATGCGGCGTATCGCCGGCGAACATCACCTGCACCAGCCCGGCGCGGCGGGCTCGTCCGCCCGCCCCGGCCGGCTCCAGGGCCGGCCCCACCGCCCCGGCGTCGGTCAGCCGCGCTGCCAGGCGGCCCATCGGCAGGACCGCGAAGCTCGTCGCGGTCAACTGCGTGTCCGCCTCACCGAGCCGAACGCCCAGCGACGAAACACTGCCCAGCGCCGCCAGGTCATATTCCATCGCCGGCACCGCCGACGCCGCGACCGACCATTCCACCGGCCGCTGGGCGAGAATCCGCCATCCGCGGCTCGGATACCATTGCGGGGGACTGTAGCCGCGCAACTCCCGCCAGTCGCGTGCCTCCACCACCAGTACGGCCACGCGCCGGCCCGTGTCCACGTTCTCGTACACACGTCCCCGGGGCCGCGGTGCCGACCGCACCGCAGCCGGCACCGCCGCCGGCGGCTCCCACCGCTCGCTGATCCAGGGGCCCACTGCCGACGGCAGATGCTCGCTCAGCCGCAGCGCCGCCACCGGCCGATCCACCGCCGGCCGCGGCGACTCGGTCCATTGACGCACCGCCAGCACGCTCAGCACCAGCAGCGTCAACGCCGGCGCCAACGGCGTCAGCACACGGCTCAGGCGTCGGAGGGTCTGACTCATACCGGTTGCTAACAACTCACGCGCCGCCACTTCGCTGGTCCACCGAGGCCAGGGGATACACCCGCAGCGGCACCGACGCCCACGCGACCACACGCAGCAGCCCCGCCAGCGCCACCAGCGCCACCACCAGCACGCCCCATCGGCTCATCATCCAGAACGTCTCCGCACTCGGCGTGAAGCGGCCCAGCAGCCACACCGTCACCACCAGCCCCGCCATGGTGCACAGCACCGCCGCCAGCGGCGCCAAGCCCAGGATCAACGCCCGCACCGACGGACGCAGCGGCCGACCGAACGCGAACGCGTACGACACCGCGCACAACGCCAGCATCAGGTCCACCCCGCTGCCGGCATCCGCCACCGCCCGGCTTACCTGTCCGATCGTCCATCCGTCCTCCGAACCCACCCCCGTCGCGCCGAACATGTGGCACAACGTCCATGCCACCTCGCCGATCGCCGCCTGCAACGGCCCCGCCGCCTGCCGCTCCAGGCTCGCCGCCGGCAGCAGGAACGCCAGCGCCACCACCGCCGGCACGAACTGGCGCACGCCCTCCCGGCACACCGCCAGTCCGCACCCGACCAGCACGCCCCACGCCCCCAGGTGCAACAGCAGCGGCGCCCCGTGTGCCGCCCCGTGCTGGTAGACCAGCCACGCGGCCAGCACCAGCGGCGGCCCGAGCAGACTCCCGCCCGGCCGACAGTAACGCAGCCGCTGACGCCGCACCCACACCATCCACCCGGTCACCACCAGGATCAGCGGAAAATACGTCAGCCCTCGGGGCGTCAGCGCCAGCCGACCCAGTTCCGCCCATGCCGGTGCGGTAATCCCGATGCCGAGTCCCACCACACCGGCCGCGCCAAGCAGGCGCCAGCCGGTCCAGCCGGTTCTGGCCAGACGTCGCGATACAACCACGGTCTCTCTCCCTCCGTCAGATCGGACGGGCGGCCGAGCCGCCGTCCACCCTCCTGCGTCTCCCGCACACTTGTGTCCCGCCACCCCCAACATAACGCCCATCCTGAGCGCAGCGAAGGGCGGGATCAAACCCGGACCGACCACCATACCAGCGAGTGCCACACCCTCGCAGATTGGACGTTACGCAGCCGGCGCGGCCCGGTCCCTTCCCAGTCCTCACGACCGCGCCATCGGGGCGTCCCTCACCAGGGCGACGCCCGGTTCAGGTCCGACGGCGTCACGAGCCGGTCCACGATCGATTCCCCGGCGCGGACCACGCCGCCCGGCCCCACCACCGTCCGGACCAGGACTGCTGATGATTCTACCAGCGCGCCGCTGAGAATCACTGAGTCATGGACCACCGCGCCCGGCTCGACCGTCGCCCCGTGCTCCACCACCGCAAACGCCGGCTGCCAGTCCTCGCTCAGTACCCCGTGCTCCAGCGGCATCCCCCGCAGCCGACGATGATAGTGCCGCAGCGCATCGAGATAATCGCCCACCGTCCGCACCGGCACGCCCGCCGGCCCCGCACGCCGCGCGACCATGATCCGGTGCCGCTCGGCGATCAGCGGCAAGCCCTGCTCCTTCAGATCGATGAACCCCACCTCCGGCAACGCGCGCAGCGCCCCGCAACGCAACAGCATCAGCCCCGCCGGCGTGCCGTCGCAATCGGCCAGCAACCGCACGTCACCCTCCACCGCCGCCAGCGCATCGGTGATCTGCGACAGCGGCTCCAGCAGCAACTGCGGCGCGCCCACCACCAGGACCAGTTCGTCGTCGCCGTAATCCGCCACCAGGTCGCGCAGCAATCCGCCCGTCCCGCGAAACTCCAGCGGATCGCGCTCGATGCGCAGCTCCGCCGGCCCGCTCCACGCCCGCGTGTGCGCCGGCGGCGTGCTGTGATCGATCATCACGCGCACCGGCAACCGTTCGAGCTGAAAATACTCCGCCAGCGCCGTCACCTGGTCGTGCCAGCAGTCCAGCACCGTGCGCTTCTCATCGACCGGCAATTCCAGCACGAATCGCCCCGCCGCGCGGCGCAGCTTCGTCGGCCGCACCGACCCGGCAAGCACCACCACCGCGCGCAAGCCCGCGAGCAGATCCGCCTGCCGTGGCGACCAGCCTTCCTCAACCGGCCGCGCCAGATTCTGTCGCTGCGGAGCATGCGCGGTCATCAATCGTCCCTGCATTACGAATCGCGCCGACCCACAACAACGTGCGGCCTGGCAACAATTTCCCAACCCAAGCCGCGGGGTGAGTCTGCGAACCCCGCGGGTATCCCACCAAAGCTGAACCCCGCCGCCCTACTCCCCCGTCTGCGCCGCCTGATCCGCACGCGCCGTCTCACGCGGCCGCGGCGCCGGCGCCGCCGACTCCCCGTGCTCGCCCCGCATGCGCCGCACCGCCGCGGCGCCCAGCAACCGGCACGCGAACGGCAGACCATCGACCAGGTACCGCCGCGCCAACCGGCGCGGCTCCTGCACCAGCCGATGCACCCACTCCAGCCCCAGCCGCTGCACCCACACCGGCGCCCGCTTCACCCGCCCGGCGACGAAGCTCAGGCTGATGCCCACCCCGATCCACCAGGCCTCCGGCAACTCCGACCGCAGCGCCTGGATCACCCGCTCCTGCTTCGGCGAGCCCAGGGCAACGTACACGATGTCCGGCTGGGCCACACGCAGCGCGCTGCGCAGTTCCTCCATCTGCTCTGTATCGGTCTCAAAACCCATCGACGGACAGAATCGACCCGCCACGCGCAGCCCCGGATAGCGCCCGGTCAGCTTGCGCTCCGCCTCCTCGCCCACGCCCGGCTCGCCGCCCAGCAGAAACAGCGACCGCCCGTGCTCCGCCGCCGCGGCCGCCACCGTCCACGCCATCGACGAGCCCGCCACCCGCTCCGGCAGCGGCGCGCCCTGCAAGCGGCTGGCCCAGATCAACGGCATCCCGTCGGCCACCACCAGGTCCGCCTCGTCCAGCATCGCCCGGAACGTCGCATCACGCTGAGCGCGGCGCAGGTGATCGAGGTTCGGCGTGACGATCCACCCGCCCTCCCCGCGCGCCAGCGCCGCCATGACGCGGTCGATGCACGCCTGCTCGGTGATCGCGTCGAACGCGACCCCGTGCAGCCGAACGCGCCGCGCCCCGCCCGCCGCGTCGCGCCGATCCAGCAGCGCGCCCAGCGCCTCGAAATAGTCGGCCACCTCCGGGCGCACATGCCCCGCCACCGCGCGCTCGACGCGCGTCGCCTGCTCCACGAGCCAGTCCAGGTGGTGACGCGACAGTTGCGACACGTCCAACGGCCAGCCGAACAGCGCCGCGCGCCCGTCGTCGCTGCGCCGCAGCGCCTCGGTGTGCTCGCGCAGCGTCCGCTCGTCGCCGCCGACGTGGAACAGGTACGGCAGCATCAGCAGGTTGTTCTTCTCCGGCGGCACATAGCGCGGCGAGGTGCGAAAGGCCGTGTACTGGCAGAACACCTGGCTGGGATGCACCATGTCGCGCGCGTCGATCCGCTCGATCTCGCTGCGGCCGCGGCGCGTCTGGGCGTGCAGAAACGTGTCGAACTCGACGCGCCGCGAGCCGATGCGCCCCACGTGATTGAACAGATCCGTCGGCCGAAACGTGCGGCGGACGAACGGCACGTCGAACATCAGCTCGAACGTGACCGCGAGCCGATCGTCACTGACGACGCCGTTGCCGTTGTAGAACTTGCCGCCGAGGTATTCGCAGCCGCGCTGCCGGATCGCGTGGTAGCGTTGCTCCAGCAGGTCACGGTGCAGCAGCAGCGCATCCAGATCGTGCAACAGCGCGTAGCGCGTGCGGCAGGCGGCGATCCCGATGCACCAGCTCAGCCACGAATAGCACCATGCCCAGCGAATGACGCGGAGCGTGCGCGCCTGGCGCGGCGTGTAGTAGAGGCAGCGCAGCGGCAGGTCTGGAAAACGCTGGCGCAGCGTCGCCTCGAAATCGGCGCCGAGCGCGGCGCGCGGCCGATCGACCACGATGAGCACCTCGTGCAGGTGCTCGCGCTGCTGGCGCCGCAGCATCGCCAGGTTCGCGTGCAGCACCTCGGGCAGGTCCGCCACGCAGCCGGTGATCACCGTGTACCCCGGCCGGGGATCATCCAACGGCGACCACGAGCAGAGCCAGCGCAACACGCCGCGCAGCAGCGCGCGCTGCGCCTGCGCGATCCGATAGCGGAGATGGGTTTCGTACTTGTTCACGACTTCCAGATTGAGAGCGGCCCCCCGGCTCATCTTCGCGACAACGCTGCGCGCCACTACTCACCCGCGCGGGCGGGATCGTAGTAATACACACGCACCGAACTGTAGGGTTGCAACACGCGCACGTCGAAGTACTCGCGCAGCTCGGCGTTGTAATGAATGTGCGGGAACCGCATCTCGACGCGCGCCGAGCCCATGAGCATGACCAGCCAAGTCGGCCGATCAAGCGCCTCCAGCGCCTCGCGATCCAGCGGAAATTCCGTCAATTCCGTGGTTTCAAGATAATACGTCGCGATCATGCGCCGTTCGGACGCGACATCTTCGTCGGCCTGGCGATGTTCCTGAATGTATGCCAAGGCTTCGCCCCAGCGCGCGCGGTTGCCGTAGCCGACGGTGTAATACACGAAAAGACTCAGCATCAACGGGGTGATCACCAGCGCCACCGGCGTCAGCGCCGCGAACCGCCCCAGCCGCGGCTGGATCGCCTCATAAAGCTGCGCCAACCCCAGCGCCGCCAGTGCCAGCCAACTGTAATGCACGATGAACGTGTAGCGCGTGTGCGCGTACAGGTCCGGCATCAGCGCCAGCACCACCATCACCAGCGCCGGCAACACCGCGCCCATGGCCAGATACGGCACCAGTCGCGGCGCGCGCCGCCACAGCGCCAGCGCCGCCAGACCCGCGGCGGCCGCGATGATCGGATGGTTGCGATAGATCACCCCGAGCACGATCGTCGGCGCCGAGTGGCCGTCGAGCGACGCCCAGTACTCGAACCCCCCGCCGGTGATGAACCGTAGCACCAGATACGCCATCACCACGATCGCCACCGCCAGCAGCAGCCAGCCCGCCAGCGGAATCCTCGGTGGCTCGCGACGCAGCACGCCCCACAAAAAATCACCGGCGAACACCAGTCCGATCAGCAGCGCCGGCGGCTGCGTGAGCATCGCTACCACCAACACCACCGCCGCCAGGAGAAAACGCAACGTCGAGCCGCGCTGCGTCGCCGTGAAATAGAAGATCAGCGCCAGATTGTAAAAAAGAAACTGCTGGGCATAGAAGCGACTCGCCTGCGACCAGAACACGTGCCACGGCGACAGCACCAGCAGCAGCCCGAGCACCGCCGCCCCGCCCACGCCCAGGAGGCGCACCGAGAAAAACGTCAGCAACGGCACGCTGATGATGCCGATCAGCGCCGGCACGATGCGCATGTTGAACGCTTCGATCCCGGCGGCGCGCCAGTCATCCGCCGGCGGATAGCCATCCGCCGTGCGCTCGCGCGTGTGCGGCGGAATCACCTCGTCCGTCGCGCCGCCGCCGGCGTCAATGCCCCACTTGATCGGCGCGTACGCCGGCTGACGCGCAAGCGACGTGTGCTCCGACAGCGCGCTGCGCACCGAGTAAAGCTCATCCTCCCAGAGGCTCCACGTGCCCAGGCCCGGCAAGCGCAGCCCCGCCGCCAGCGCGGTTAGCACGAGCAACCATACGATGAACCTCGGCCCCACTGACGCACGCGGCGAGTCCGACTCGACCGCGAGCGTGGAGGATTCCACAACTGCTGCGCTCATGTTCAGCCTCTACCCCTTGGCCCCGCCCCAGCGTGCTCCGGCTCGAGCACCTGCTGATAAAGCTCGAGCACGCGATCCACCTTGCGCTCCCAGTCAAACAACTCAACCACGCGGCGCCGCCCCGCCGCGCCCATCGCGGCGCGCCGCTCCGGCGCACGCGCCAGTGCCAGCATCGCCTCGGCAAGCCCGTCGATCAACGCCTCGCGCGACGTCGGCTCGACCAGGATGCCGCATTCCGGATCGAGATAATCCACGGGCCCGCCCCACGCCGTGGCGATCACCGGCCGACTCATCGCCATCGCTTCCAGCACCACCGCCCCGCCGCATTCCAGCAGGCTCGGCAGCACCATCACATCAGCGCACGCCAGATGCCGGGCGCACACCTCCTGCGGCTGCCAGCCGGCGAAGGAGAGCTGACTCCCGCGCTTCAACCCCAGCGCATCGGCGCGCGCTTCCAGCGCCGCCCGCTCCGGCCCGTCGCCGATCAGCTCCAGCTCGCACGACACCTCCGGCGCCACGCGCGCAAACGCCTCCAGCAACAGGTCCACCGCCTTCCAGTCGACCATACGGCCGACCCACGTGAAGCGCACCGGCCGCTCGGAGGGCGCCGCCATGGTGTCGTGCGCTTCAGCCGCTTCCGGGCGCCACCGCTCAAGGTCGACACCGTTCTCCACCAACTCGACGACGCGGCCGCGCATACATCCGGGCAGCGCCGCGGCGGTGCGCGCGTTGGCGACCAGCAGCAGTTCCGCGCGCCGCTTTCCGGGGATAAACCGATGCACCGGGTCCGAGAGGAAACGCCCGAGCGCGAGCAGCGTCCGCGTCCACCATCCCTGGAACTGCGGCGCGAACGCGTGCGGGAAGGTCATTCCGCCGTTCATCGGACCAATCACCACCGGCGCGCCCACGTTGTGCAGAAGCGACGGTTCCTTCGGCGAAACGGGCATCGGCTGATGCACGATGTGAATCTGCTGCTGGGAGACCAGTTGCCGAACGCGCTGGCGCTGCTGGAACTGGGTAAGCAACCGCATCGCCATGCCGAAGGTGAGATAGCCTATCTTGGCCGGCGATCGACCGACACAAAACCACAGTGGACGGTGCAGCCACGTGTCGCTGACGAACGCGAACCGATCGCGATCCTCGGGGAACGCCGCCTCCAGTTCCTCGCGGCAGCGCGCGTGCGCGACCATCCACGCTTCCACGCCGCGCCGCCGCAGTACGCGGAAGTAGTGGTACGGCAGCGCCGCTTCGCCGCCGAAGCGCAGGGATGCATGATCGGCGACGATCAGCACGCGCAGCGCTTCGCCCCCAGCACCGGATGGCGGCGCACCATCGGTGCGGTCGGTTGCCGTCCCGGTCGTCCCGAGCGACGGCGCCGTCGTCGCGCGCCACTTGAGATGCGGATCATCACTAGTCATGCGCGTCATCGCGTCCCCCAGTACAGCCCGACCGACATGTCGCACAGAGCCGCAGCGGCGAGATGATATGGTCCCCCACCCTCACCGCGGGACCATCGTAACCGGCCACCGAAAACTGCGCCCCCCACCGGCACGCCCCCTGCCTCCCTTGCTCTTCTACCAGTCTGGCTCTCACCAATCAACCCACGCCCCGCCTCCACCGCCAACGCGGGAGGCCGATCGCCGTCGCTCAGTCACCTTCCTCGCCATTTCGTCGTCGCGGCTGCCGAGCCGCGATCGCCTCGGCAATGCGGCGTGTGTACACCTCCGCCCCTTCCACCGTCACGTGCTCGACGTTCTGCAACTGGTCGATCGGAAACGGCTGCGGCTCGTGGAACAGCAGGTGAAACCGCTCGTGCTCGCGCTCGACCTGTTCGAGCATGGCCTGCACGTCCGCGAAGTAGCGCTGGAATGCCTCGTGCTCGACCAGCCGATCGTAGGTGGGGCCATGCGCATAGTAGATCTCGATGTCGTGACGGTCGGCCAGTTCGAGCAGGCGATCGAGCCCGGCACGGTTGGGGTGGGAGGCCTTGAACGTCGACTCCTCCACGTGGCGGCGCTGCGCCTCGTAGTCCTGGCGCACCTCCTCGGGCCACGGATCGTGCATGGGCATGAACCCATCGTCACGGATCTCGGGTCGGCCGGCGATCGTCTGGCGCGGATGCATGATGAGCTGGCGCAGGCTAACGTCCGCGGCATAGAGCGGGACATAGCGTGCGAGCGCGATTTCGACAAGCTGGCGCTCGCTGAAGTGCACCGGCGGATCGTATTCTTTCCAGAAGCCCCATGGCCGGGGAATGCGCGCAAACGCGCTGGGGTGCGCCGGCCGATGCCACACCTCGTAAACGTGGATCATGAGGATCCGATCCGGTGGGCCGAAGCGCTCGACGTAGTCATTGAGCATCCACGCGCTGCCGACAGTGAGCATGTTGCCGACGGTGCAGAGGTTCAGCCACTCGCCGCCGACGCGATCCTCGAGAATGTCGGGATCGACGCCCTGGTTGCCGCTGGAGTCACCGAGGATCAGCGCATCGACCGGCTGCGTGCGTGCGTCGAGCATCTGCCACTTGGTGATCAACAGGTGGTCGAACG
>JBMCXL010000069.1:0-10872 GCA_048621015.1 Phycisphaeraceae bacterium | reverse complement strand
GTTGACACCCCTGGGTCCGCTCCGTAGGCTACACAGTTCATCTGACGTCACTTAGATCGCGCGCTCCTCTCACGCGTCAATCACATGGTCCGGCGGAACGGACGCCGGTCGTCCGGATGTGTGCTCGATGGCGGAAACGACCCCGTCCAGTCTTGATTCGATGCTCGGCCGGCTCGCGGTCGAGAAAGGCCTCGCTACGCCCGAAGAGGTCCAGCAGTGCATCGAGAAGCAGCGCGGCGAAAGCGATCCCAACCAGCAGAGCCTCGCGGACGTGCTCGTGTCCGAGGGCGTGGTCACGCGCAAGCAGATCGACCGCCTGCGCCCCGAGGTCGACGAGCAGCGCGCCGGCCAGCAGATCCCCGGCTACGCCCTGATGGCCCGGCTCGGCGCCGGGGCGATGGCCACCGTCTACAAGGCCCGCCAGCTCAGCCTCGACCGCCTGGTGGCGATCAAGATCCTGCCGCGCAAGTTCTCGCAGAACCAGCAGTTCGTCGAGCGCTTCTACGCCGAGGGGAAAGCGGCGGCCAAGCTCAACCACCCCAACATCGTCCAGGCGATCGACGTCGGCAAGGCGGGCGAGTACCACTTCTTCGTGATGGAGTACGTCGATGGCCACACGGTCTTCGACGACATCACCGAGAAGGGGCCCTACGACGAGAGCGAGGCGCTGCGGATCGTCATCCAGGTCGCCCGGGCGCTGGAGCACTCGCACAAGGCCGGGTTCATCCACCGCGACGTCAAGCCCAAGAACATCATGATCACCAGGAATGGTGAGGTGAAGCTGGCGGACATGGGCCTGGCGCGCGCCGTGTCCGACCGCGAGGCCGCCGAGGCCGAGCAGGGCAAGGCCTACGGCACGCCGTACTACATTTCGCCCGAGCAGATCCGCGGCGCCATGGACGTGGACTTCCGCGCCGACATCTACTCGCTGGGCGCGACCATGTACCACATGGTCACCGGCCGCGTGCCGTTCGAGGGCTCCAATCCCTCCGCAGTCATGCACAAGCACCTGAAGTCCGAGCTGACTCCGCCCGATCACATCAATCCGTCACTGAGCGCGGGCACGGGCGAGATCATCGAGGTGTGCATGGCCAAGGATGCCAACAAGCGCTACGCCAGCACCTCCGACCTGCTGGAGGACCTGGAAGCGGTGGCCAAGGGCGAGCCGCCGCTTCAGGCGCGCAAGGTCTTCGACCTGGCCAGCCTCACCGCGCTGGAGGCCGGCGAGGACGCGGCCGGCGACACGCAGATGGTCGAGCGCACGACGTTCGGCCTGCCGATCTCCCAGCAGACGCTGTTCTGGCTGGCGGTCAGCGGCTGGACGCTGGTCTTCTGCCTGTTCATCATCCTCATCGCGGTCGTCCTCGGGCAGTGACCGCCCTATCCTTTCATCACCACAACGCCGCGCCGCACCCTCCATCAAGCCCGGGCTCGGTGCGATGAATCGGGGTGCCCGCGTTTCCGACAGGTATGAAAGGGAACGAAAGGGAACGAACATGAGCGAACCGTCCAATGCACCGCCACCGCCCCGCCCGCGCCGGCCGCGCCGCTTGATCCCGCTGGTGCTGTTCGGCGTGGCGCTGGTGGGCATGGCGCTGGGCGTGCGTGCGCTGACCACCCCGGCGCGCGGCGAGGACCAGGTCGACTGGCGTCACGATTTCCAGGCCGGCGTCGACGCGGCCAGCGCGGCCGACAAGCCGCTGCTGCTCTATTTCGGCGCCGACTGGTGTCCGCCGTGCCTGGAGCTGCGGGCGCGGGTCTTTTCGCAGGATCATGTCGCCGACACGATCGAGCAACGGTTCGTGCCGGTGAAGATCGACCTGACCGATCCGAACGCCACGCAACAGCAGCTCGCGCAACGCTACGAGGCGCAATACATCCCCCTGCTGGTGATCGCCGACGCCGAGGGTACGCCGCTGACACGCTACAACGGCGGGCTGTCCGCCGACAATCTTCTCCAGTGGCTCGATCAGGGCGCGCCGAGCGCGTCGCCGTAGCGCCGCCCTGCCGCATCGACTACGATCCCTTGTGTTCCCCGCCTCGCGGGACTGGCTTCGACAACCTTTCACCCCACGGAGGCAAGGATGACCTCGCCGCTGCGCTCCATCATCGATGCCGGCACCAAGCTCTGGCTCGACTCCGTCGATCCCGATCTGACCGTGCAAAGCCGCAAGCTCGGCGCCACCGGCGCCACGTCCAACCCCATCATCGTCGGCGACCTGATCCAGAGCGGCCGCTTCGACGACAAGCTCGGCGAACTGCTCGAAGCCGGACACGACGACGAGGCGATCGCCTGGCACATGACCGACCACCTCGTGCGTCTGGCGCAGGACGTGTTCGCCCCCGTCTGGCAGGAGACGGCCGGCGACGACGGCTATGTCAGCTTCGAGCTGGACCCGCTGCTGGAAGACCCCGAGCTCGGCCCGCCGCACGACCAGCGCGTGCAGCGCTACATCGAGCTGGGCAAGCAGTGGTCCGCCGGCCACGACAACCGCATGATCAAGGTGCCCGCCACCGCCGCCGGTCTCGAAGCGCTGGAAGAGCTCGCCGCCGCCGGCGTCACGCTCAACGTCACGCTCATGTTCACCATGCGCCAATGGGAAGCAGCCACCGCCGCCATCTGGCGCGGCGCGCAGCGCGCGGGCGCTTCCGGGGGCGCCGATGCGCTCAAGAGCGTCTACTCCATCTTCATCTCGCGCGTCGACGTCTACACCACCAAGAACGTTCCCGACCTCAGCGACGCCGCCCAGGGCCAGGTCGGTCTCGCCAACGCCAAGCGCATCTGGCAGGCGAACCAGCGCTTCTGGCAGGACAGGAACCTGCCGCGCAGGCAGGAGATCGTCTTCGCCTCCACCGGCGCCAAGCTCGAAGGCCAGCCGGCCGACTTCTACATTGAAGCGCTGGTCGGCAGCGACATCCAGACCAACCCGCCGGCGACCAACGACGCCGTCGAGCAGCTCGGCAAGACCTACACGCGCACCATCGATCAGCATCCCCCGCAGCACGTGCTCGACGAGATCGACGCGAAGGTGAACGTGCGCAAGCTCGAAGACGCGCTGATGGAAGAAGGCGTCCGCAAGTTCGCCGACCCGCAGAAGGAGCTGCTCAAGACCATCGCCGAGCGGCGCAAGACGCTCGCGCAGGCGTGATAGGTTCACCTCCAAGCCGAACCCCATAGCCGGAGCCCAACGGGCTCCCGGTGACTGCTCGCACACCTTCGGGCGCCGACCGGGAGCCCGTTGGGCTCCGGCTATCCCTTTTCCCTTGCAATGGCCCCGCGCTTCCGGTTTACTGGGCGCACGCGGAACGCGACCAAGTCGCGTCGCTTCATTCTGATCTCCTGATCTCCTGTATTCTGTCTCCTGTCTTCTGACTTCCCACTTCTGGAGAATCGGCCATGTTCGCCACGCTCAGCCGCAGTTGGGAGTTCGCCAAGGTCAGCTACCGCATGCTCTGGGACCACAAGCAGCTGCTGGTCTTCCCGATCATCTCCACCGTCGCGGCGACCATCGTGATCGCCAGCTTCCTCCTGCCGCTGTGGGGCACCGGCACGCTCCAGCACTGGCAGGAGTTCACCGACACCAGCGGCGACACCGGCGGCCACTACTGGCTCTGGTTCGTGCTGTTCCTGTTCTACTTCTGCAACTACCTGGTCATCGTCTTTTTCAACAGCGGCCTGACCGCGTGCGTGCTGCAGGTCCTGCGCGGCGAAGCGCCCACGCTCGGCCACGGCTTCTCCATGGCCAGCAAGCGACTGCCCCAGATCGTGGCCTGGGCCGCCTTCGCCGCGGTTGTCGGCGTGCTGATCAAGGTCATCGAGAACAGCCACGAAAAAGCCGGCGCGATCATCGCCGCCGTCCTCGGCTCCGCGTGGACCGCGCTGACCTACTTCGTCGTGCCCGTGATCGTCATCGAAGGCCTCGGCCCGATCGGCGCGTTCAAGCGCTCCGTCGGCACGCTCAAGGAAAGCTGGGGCACCGCCCTGGTCGGCAACTTCTCCATGGGCCTGCTCAGCATCCTGGTCATGCTGCCGCTGATCCTCATCGCGGGCGGGCTGGTGTTTCTCGGGTTCACCAGCGGATCGCTGCCGCTGCTGGTGCTGGGCATTGCCGTAGGCGCGATGCTGGTGGTGATCGGCGCGGCCGCGAGCAGCGCCGCGGACATGGTCTTCACCGTCCTGCTCTACCACTGGGCCACCGGCGAGATGATGCCCGCCGAGGTGGACACCCAGGGCTTCGAGGAAGCCTTCCGCCCCCGCGGATGATCGCGATGGCGGGCGAATGGTGAATGGCGGATGGCGGATGGCGGATGGTTCTATTCGAGCATCACAGCGCGCGGACGACCTCTCGGCTTCCAGCGTCACCGCTGCTGTCCCCGGACCAGTGGACATTCACGGCGGAAGCCCATCCGCCATCCGCCATCCGCCATCCGCCATCACCCATCCGCCATCCACCTTCCCCCTCCCGCTTGACCCATCCGCAGGCGATGTCGATACTTGACACCACCCGCCTTCGCTCGCCGCCCACCTCCGGTGCCGGCGCTGTTCAGGGAGACCCGACCGCATGAGACACCTTCGCCTTGCCGTTCTGTCGCTTGCCCTCGGCCTGATGACCGGTTGCGCTTCCTCCACCGCGCCCTGGAACTGGTTCGCCGGCGAGTCCGAGCAGCGCGTGCTGATCGAGGCGCCCGCCGCCAGCGAGCTCGGCTATACGCTGAGCTGGCTCGAGGACCTGGGCCTGCCCGCCGACGAGGAGATCGCCGGCGTCTACCCGCTCGGCGACCTGATCATCGTCATCGAGCAGCAGAGCAACACCATCTGGGCCCTGTCAGCGCGCGACGGCCAGCGACAGTGGGCCACCGTCGTCGGCAATCCCGACCTGCCCCTCCACGGCGCGCTGCGACACGACGGGCTCGTGCACATCAGCTCCACCACCCGCCTCTATTCCCTCCGCGAACACACCGGCGAGCTGATCGACACCACCCCGCTCGAGTCGGCCGTCACCACCGGCCCGGTCCATCACGAGAACTACGCCATCTTCGGCGCCATCAACGGCCGCATCTTCGCCCACGGCTTCGAGTCCAACTTCCCCGCCTGGCTCTACAAGCTGCCCGACCAGATCATCACGCCGCCCGTGCTCACGCGCGGCCGCGTCTTCTTCGCCGACGCCAGCGGCAACTACGTCCTGCTCGATGCCAACAACGGCGACCGCCTCTGGCGCGGCCACACCTTCGGGCCCGTGACCGCCAAGCCCGTCGCCGACGAAAACACCATCTACGTCGCCTCCGAGGACCGCTCGCTCTACGCCCTGTCGCTGGGCAACCTCGGCGAGGATCGCTGGCGCTACCACACCGACGTGCCGCTGACCCGCAGCCCCGTCGTCTTCCAGGACGTCGTGTTCCTCTCGATCCCCGGCCACGGCACCATCGCCCTGGACATCGAAACCGGCGAGCCGCTCTGGGAGATGTCCGAGCAGGACAACCAGCCGATCCTCCAGCGCGGCGACGAACTGCTGCTGTCCACCGGCCAGAGCCTCGAACTGGTCGAAGCACGCACCGGCGCGCTCGTCGCCCAGGCCCCCACCCTGACGCTCGAGCGCGTCATCCCCGGCCCCGACGACAGCCTCATCCTCGTCTCCCCCGACGGCCGCCTCATGCGCCTCGACCGCACGCCCTGATTCCGCCGCTTGCGGCTTAGCACGCTTACTCCCGCCATCGACCATCCCCCATGACCGACACCGTCCCGATCAAGACCGCCCTGCTCTCGGTCAGTGACAAGACCGACCTCGTCGCCTTCGCCCGGCGCCTGGCCCACCACGGCGCGCAACTGGTCTCCACCGGTGGCACCGCCCGCGCCCTGCGCGACGCCGGCCTGGACGTGACGCCCATCGAACAGGTCACCGACTTCCCCGAGATGATGGACGGCCGCGTCAAGACGCTGCACCCGCGCGTCCACGGCGGCCTGCTCGCCCTGCGCGACAAGCCCGAGCATCAACAGTCGCTGCAGCAGCACCAGATCGCGCCCATCGACCTGGTCTGCGTCAACCTCTATCCCTTCGAGCAGACCGTCGCCGACCCCAACGTCACCGACGCCGACGCGATCGAGAACATCGACATCGGCGGCCCGAGCATGATCCGTTCCGCCGCCAAGAACCATCGCTTCGTCACCTGCGTGACCAGCCCGCGCCAGTACGACGAGGTCTCGACCGAGTTGGAAACGCACGACGGCGCGACCACCCTCGCCCTGCGCCAGCGCCTCGCCGCCGCCGCGTTCCAGCGCACCGCGTCCTACGACACCGCCATCTCCCGCTGGATGGCCCGCCGCTGGTCCAGCACCGACGTCGAGTCGTAATACGCGTTGCGATCAATTCGCAGGCGGTGAAATGACCGTGTTGTTTAGCGGGCGATCGCAGATCGCCATGCTCACGCCTGCGAAATAATCGCGATCCCATATCACACGCCGCGAAACCCTCTCCCCCTCGACCGGTGTCATCACAACACCGCGCGCAGCACCGGCTCGAACGCCTCGGCCATGCGCATGAAGCCCAGGTCCGTCGGGTGCGTGCCGTCCACGGTCGCTTCGTTGTCCTCGCCGAGCAGCGGTGCGCACGGCACGTAGTGCAAATGCTTCACGCCCGCCTCGCGCAGCCGGTCGTAAGCAGCGCGCAGCGCCATGTTGCTGTTGCGATAGCGATCGCGGCGCATCGGCTCGATGTGCGCGTTGGTGTAGACCACGTTCTCCACCAGCACGATCGGCGTCTCGGGACGGGCCGCGCGCAGCGTGCGCACGAACGGCTCGATGCGCTCGGTGACCAGGGAGGGTTGAAGGTTCGGCAGCGGATCGAGCATGTACACCGCCGGGTCCAGCTCGGCCAGCAGCGCGGCGACTTCGGGCTCGGCCTGGCCGTTGCCGGAGAAGCCGAGGTTGATCGTCTCGCGTCCCAGCTTGCGCGCCAGGATCGACGGATACGCCATCCCCGTGCGCGCCGCGCAGCCGCCATGCACGATGGACGTGCCGTAACAGACGATCGGCTTCTCCGCCTGCGGCGGCGCGGGCGCGAGCGAGGCGGTGTCGGGCACGCCGATCGCCACATGATCGACGCCGTTGTAGAGCGGCAGGTGCAGCAGGAACTCGCGCGGCTGCTCGACCATCTGGGGAATAAGCTGTGCCTCGTTCTCTCCGTCGTTGGATGGGATGCCGACGCCGGCGAAGCGCCACGTCGGGTCGTCATCGCTGCGGACATAGAGATCGAGGCCGCTGGCGCCGCTGGCGGGCATGTGGCGCATCTCCATCGCCGGGCTGCGCAGTGTCCAGCGCGCGGCGATGCGGGTCGCCTCGGTGACGAAGCGCGCGCGGATGCCGGCCGAGCGCAGGCTCAGGTCCCACACCGGCTCGCGCACGTCCTGCTGGGCCCGGGCGGGCAATCGCGCGTAGGGATGCGGCAGCTCGCTCTCCGGCCAGCCGCGGCCTTCGATCGTCAGGTGGCGCAGGTCGTACCAGCGCAGGCCCGTCTCGGCGTCCAGCTCGCCGAGCGAGGGGTCCAGCACGTCGGTTCGCGTCAGCTCGGGCAGTTCGGGCATGTCGGCTCCTTCTCCCCCGTGAGGCACGTGAGCGAGCGAGCGTACCAACGGGAGCGTCGGCGTCAATCGCGCGACGGGCTGTGATACCATGCATTCAATGCCGATTCGCAAGCTGCCCACGCTGCTGGTCAACCAGATCGCCGCCGGCGAGGTCATCGAGCGCCCCGCCTCGATCGTCAAGGAGCTGGTCGAAAACAGCCTCGACGCCGGCGCGACGCGCATCGAGGTGACCGTCGAGGACGGCGGCCGCCGACTCATCCGCATCAGCGACGACGGCCGGGGCATCCCCGCCGACGAGCTGACCCTCGCCGTCGCCCCGCACGCCACGAGCAAGCTCGAGCGCGCCGAGCAGCTCGAAGCGATCCGCACGCTCGGGTTCCGCGGCGAAGCGCTGGCGTCGATCGGGTCGGTGTCGCGTTTGCGCGTGACCAGTCGGCCGACGATCGACGACAAGCCGAGCGAGGAGGCGGCGCGCATCGAGGTGAACGGCGGCGAGGAAAGCGACATCGCCCCCGCGGCCGGCGCGCCCGGCACGGTCGTCGAAGTGCGCGACCTGTTCTTCAACACGCCCGCGCGGCGCAAGTTCATGCGCACCGCGCAGACCGAGTTCGGCCACATCAACGAGACAGTGCAGCGCATCGCGATGGTGCAGCCGCGCGTCGCGTTCAAGCTCGTGCACAACGAGCGCACCGTGCTGGATGTCGCCGCCACGGACACACCCACGCGCCGCTGCATCGAGCTGATCGGCAAGGACCTCAGTGAAGGCCTGCTGCCGTTCGAGCACACCGACCCGCCCGAGCGCGGCGGCGCGCGCCTCTGGGGCCTGGCGGGCACGCCCGACCTGGCGCGCGGCAGCACGAAGCAGCAGTTCCTCGCGGTCAACCATCGCCCCGTGCGCGACCGCAACCTGACGCACGCGCTCAAGGAAGCGTACCGCGGCCTCATCCCGCCGGACCGCCAACCCGTCGCCGTGGTGTTCATCGAGATCGACCCGGCGCACGTCGATGTGAACGTGCATCCCGCCAAGGCGGAGGTGCGCTTCCGCAACCCCTCGCAGGTGCACGGGCTGGTGCTGTCATCACTGCGCCAGCGGCTCCTTGCGAGCGACCTGACACCCAGCGCGGCGTTGAACACCGAGCGCGAAGATGCAAGCGAATTACCGGGCCGCGCCCCGGTGTCCGCGCCAATCGACAATCGGCAATCGGCAATCGGCAATGTTTCCGCCCGGGATTTCGTCGACTACTTCCGCCGCATGGATCCGACACAGAAAGGCTTTGTCTACGAGCAGGTCAAGCAGGCGGTGGATGCGGACAAGGGCGTGTTCGCCGCGCGCGAGGAAAGCGAAGCTAGCGAAACGGACAACGGCCACGACGCTTCGCTGCGGGCGCGCGACATTCTCCAGGTGCATGAAAGCTACGTCGTGACGCAGGACGAGGACGGCCTGCTGATCGTCGACCAGCACGCGCTGCACGAGCGCGTGATGTTCGAGCAGCTCTGGCAGCGCGTGCTCGGCGAAGGCCGGCCGTTGGAGAGTCAGCGACTGTTGATGCCGGCGCAGGTGGCGGTCGGCCGCGGGCGCGAAGCGCTGCTGGAGCAGTTGGCGCCGCTGTTCGAGCGCATCGGGATCGAGGCGGCGATGATGGGGCCCGAGACGCTGGCGGTGCATGCGTTTCCGAGCTTTCTGTTCGATCGCAACGTCGAGCCAAGCGAGTTCATCGAAGCGTTGCTGGACAAGGTCGACGCCGGTGAGATCGATGCCTCAAACCTCGGCAACGACGATGGGCGCTCGGCATTGGAGGCGTCGCTGCATACCGTGCTGGACATGATGGCGTGCAAGGCGGCGGTGAAGGCGGGCGACCACCTGGGCGAAGCGGAGCTGGCGGCGCTGCTGGAGCGGCGACGGGAGATCGAGCGTTCCAGCAACTGCCCGCACGGCCGGCCGACCACGATCCGGCTGACGCTGCGCGACCTGGAAAAGCAGTTCAAGCGAACGTGACCGGGAGCGCGCATGGTGCGCGGGAGATCGCCGTGAGCCCCTACCGCATCGAACCCAACCCCACCGCCGACACCTTCCCCACGCTCACGCGCGACCAGGTGCGCGAGGTCGATCGCCTGGCCATCCACGAGCTGAACATCCCCGGCGTCGTGCTCATGGAAAACGCCGGCCTCAACGCCACCGCCGCCCTGCTCGATTTCCTCCGCCAGCAGCGCCATCTCGAAATCCCCGACCTCCAGGCCGCGGTCCTCTGCGGCGGCGGCAACAACGGCGGCGACGGCTACGTCATCGCCCGCCACCTGCACAACCGCGGCACGCCGGTCACCTGCTACGCCCTGACCGATCCCGAGGAGCTGACCGGCGATGCGGCGGTCAACCACCGGATCTGCGCCAACATGGGCCTGCCGATCGAGCGCGTGCTCACCGAGTCGGACGTGCCCACCGCCGCGGACCAGTGGCGCGAGCGGCACGTGATCGTGGACGCGCTGCTGGGCACCGGCTTCCGCGGCGCCGTGCGCGAGCCGATGGCCGCGGCGATCGAGGCGGTCAATGGACTGGCCGAGGCGACCGTCGTGGCGGTGGACGTGCCTTCGGGGTTGGATTGCAACCGCGGCGAGCCGAGCGTCGCGACGGTGCGTGCGGACCTCACGGTGACGTTCGTCGCGGCGAAGGCGGGCTTTTTCACCGAGGCCGCGTTGCCCTGCCTGGGCGCCCTGGCGGTGGCGGACATCGGCGCCCCGCCGGAGCTGATCGACCGCGTGCGCGGGGAGTGAGCGCTGCTGCACCACTCAAGACATCGCGAACAGCCGGAGCCCAACGGGCGCCCGGTCGGTGCTCGAAGGCATTCCAGCGGTGCCGGGAGCCCGTCGGGCTCCGGCTGTTGCGGCGATGGGGTCGTGTGGCGACATTTGACTCCCGCCCCCGTTCAGCGATAATGCAGGGCTCTTGCCACCCTCAGCGAGGCCCGCGATGGAAAGCATCACCCCCGGTCAGACCGTGCACGTCAAGGTCGTCAAGCAGCCGACCAACGCCGCCGCGCGCAAGACGCTCGAGCGTCTGCTGAGCAAGGACGCCGGCGTCCATCGCGAGCAGGAGCGCCTGCGCCGCGCCCGCGAGCGTCGACTGACGCATCACCAGCGCGGCGGCCGGCAGTGGGCCGTGCGCCTCGTCAAGCAGCACCCGGTCCAGGGCCGGCGCGGCGAGGAAGGCACGATCAAAGCCACCGTCGACGTCCTGCGCGACCTCGGCAGCGTCCAGCGCTTCGTCGAAGTCACGCCGGCGTGACGAGACGGCGCTGA
>JBMCXL010000068.1:0-10928 GCA_048621015.1 Phycisphaeraceae bacterium | reverse complement strand
CTGCCCTTTCATTGCATCGCCAAGTGAAGCTGCTAGCCTACCCGATCCGAACAAGGAGCCCCCCATGGCCACCACACGCACGGGCGAGCTGCCCATCGGCTTCCGGCGCGGCGGCAGCGACTGGCAAACGGATTTCGATACGCTGCTTCGCTTCGCCCAGGAGGCCGAGTTCGAGGTGCTGGACCTGCCCGCCCTGCCGATCGACGACCTCAAGCGCGTGCTCGATGCGGGACTGAAGATCGGCACCGTCGATCTGCCCCCGCCCTGGGCCGACCTCGCCGCCGAGGACCCCACCCAGCGCAGCAACGCCGCGGATCGCTGCGCCGCCTACATCAAGGAAGCCGGCGCCCTGGGGCTGAACCGGTTTTTCGCCGTCGTGCTGCCCGAGGACCCGGCTCAGCCGCGCGAGGTGAACATGGACCGGGCCGTGCACGGCTACAGCCAGCTCTGCGCCGCGCTGGCCGACACCGACGCACGCCTGCTGCTGGAAGGCTGGCCCGGCGGGCCGCCGCATTTCGGCTCGCTCGCGTGCACGCCGGCCGACTTCCGCCTGTTCCACGAACGCGTCGGCAGCGAACGCATCGGCGTCAACTACGACCCCTCCCACCTTGTGCGCATGGGCATCGACCCCATCCGCTTCGCCCACGAGTTCGCCGACCGCATCCACCACGTCCACGCCAAGGACACCGAACTCCTCGACGAAGCCCTCTACGAGCACGGCAACCTCCAGCCCGCCACTCAGGCCGCCCAGCACGGCTTCGGCGCCCACCACTGGCGCTACACCATCCCCGGCCACGGCTGCGTGCGCTGGAGCAGGATCTTGTCCGTCCTCGTCGACGCCGGGTATAAAGGCGCCGTCTGCATCGAGCTCGAGGACGAGAACTTCAACGGCACGCCCGACGGCGAACGCCGCGGCCTCACCGCCTCACGCGACTTTCTCGTTCACGTGTAACGCAAAAACAACCGCCGCGGACTGGTCGCTTAAGCGACCAGTCCCGTGAGCGCTCCACAAACCACGCACAGGAGCCTTCCGATGTCCGCCAAGTCCAACAAGGTTCGCGTCGCCATCCTCGGCTGCGGCGGTTTCGCCGGCGCCCATGCACGTCGCCTGCGCGACAATGAAGATGCACAGATCGTCGCGCTGTGCGACGTCAAGAACGAGATCACCCAGGGCTATCTCGACCGCAATCTCGACGGCTACAGTCCCGCGCCCGCGCAGTTCACCGACCCCGCCAAGATGTACAGCACCGTCGAGCCCGACGCGGTGTTCATCTGCACGCCACACACCCTCCACGCCGAGCACGCCCACCAGGCGCTCGACGCCGGCTGCCACGTCTTTCTTGAAAAGCCGATGGTCACCGCCGCCGAGGACGCCCATGCGCTCGCCGAGAAGGTCAGGCAGACCGGCAAGATCCTCGTGGTCGGCTACAACACGCCCTGCACACCCGAATTCAACTACATCCGCGAGTCCATCCGCGAACAGCGCTTCGGCAAGCTCGAGCTGATCGTCGGCCACCTCAGCCAGAACTGGAAGCGCGCCACCACCGGCATGTGGCGACAGGACCCCGAGCTCTCCGGCGGCGGCCAGGCTTACGACAGCGGCGCGCACCTGCTCAACAGCCTCGTCTGGTCCGTGGAGGACGACATCGCCGAGGTCTTCGCCTTTATCGACAACCACGAGACGGCCGTCGACATCAACAGCTCCATCAACGTGCGCTTCGAGAGCGGCGTGTTCGCCTCCATCGTCATCGGCGGCAACTGCCCCGCCACCGGCAGCCACATGAGCTTCATCTTCGACAACGGCAAGATCAACACCAACGGCTGGAACGGCGACTGGCTCGAAGTCTACGACGGCAACCAGAAGATCAAGTACCCGCCCGTCACCGGCGAAACACAGTTCCCCGATGACAACTTCATCGACGCCATCCTCGGCCGCGCCGAGCCGCGCACCAGCGCCCACAACGGCATCGTCCAGAGCGAACTGATGGACGCGATCTACGAATCCGCGCGCACCGGCGCCCCCGCCCGTCCCAAGCGCCGCGCCACCGCGTGAGCGCCGCTTCGCGTTGATGCATTCATTTCCGGCGCAACACGTTTCTCAACCCCCCTCCCTTGAGGGAGGGGTCAGGGGAGGGTGAGGCGCCCACCAACCATGAGCGCTGATGCGCGTGCGATTGGTACGCGTGGTGGTGATATGCGTGCCGGTGACACAAGGTATACGCACGTCCCACCCTCCCCCTGCCCCTCCCTCAAAGGGAGGGGAGTTGAAACCTGAAGTCGCTGATCCTGGATCGCTCACCAACCGCCCCGCCGCCGCAGCACCAACACCCCGAGCAACGCCAATCCCCCCGCCACCGCCGACGGCGCCGGAATCACCTGCGCCCCCGCGCCCCGCACGAAAAACACGTTCTCCGGCAACCCCTCGATCGACGTGTTCCGCTCGATCACGTCCGCCAAACGCACCGACTCGACATCGATCACCTCCGCGATCGGCACCTCGCGCAGCAGCGCATCATCCGCGAAGAAAAACCGATCCCCATCGCGCAGCCGCGTGAACTGATCGCGCAGCGCCGCGGTGAGCAGCTCGCCAAGGCTCGACCCCGGCCGATGGTCCTCCGCCAGCGCGCCGATCCACGGATCGATCTGGTCGACATCGCCGTACGTCGCCGCGAGCGCATCGCGAATCGCCGCGTCGCTGGTAATGTCACGGAACGACCCCACCGGCGAAAGGCCATACGCCTCGCGCAACGTGTTGTAGTCCGGCAGCCCGTGATCGCGGCCGCGCTGGATGTTGATCGCCGCCAGGTCCATGCCGCCCCGCCCGGGTCCACCGAAGAGAAAGTTGCGCATGCCGTCGACGACCTTCGCGTCCAGCTCGCTCGCCGGGTGCGCCGCCAGTCCGCGCAGCATGTCGTCCACGCGCTCCGGATCCTGGCGCAGCATCTCGGCCGCGAAAAACGCCTCGTGCAGTTGCAGCGTTTCCACGGTGCGCCCCCGCGCATCGGTCAGCGCGAGCTGATCGGGCACCAGGCTGTGTCCAAACCGGAACAGTGCCGTCGAGAAGCTGTTGTTGATGCGCGGATCGATGGTCGGGTCGTACTGATAATCCGCCGCGTGCGGCGCGTCGTCGCCCATCAGGGCCGGCAGAAACTCGTCGTAGGTGATGTGCTGCATCTCCGCGCCAACGACGCGCCGCGCCGCCTGGTAAACCGCTTCGTCGTCCAGTTGCGGCGCTCGCGTGGCGATGGCGTCGGCGAGGCGGTTGTGCTCGCGCATGAAGACGGTGTGCATCGCGGTCAGGCCGATCTGCTCATTCACGCGCTCGTCGCCGGCGAGCATTCCGGAACCGTCAGGCGCGGGCGGCAGCAGGTTGTTCGCGCCGGTGCGCAGCCTGCCACGCTCGAACGCGCGCAGTGACGCCGCGTGTGCCCCATCGGAGCCGTACACCTGTGACGCATCGATCCAGTTTGTCAGCACGTTCACCTGTTGACGCCCCTGATCCGCCACGTAATCGGAGCGCGTAAGCGGGATCGGCCCGGGCGCCAGCGGATCGTTCGGATCGGGCACGGGAATCGGCGCCGCACCGTTGGCCGCATCGTGCGGCGTGAGGCTGATGTCGTGATCGAGGAACTGGCCCCACTGCCAGATGAGATTGCTCATGCCGCGCACGTTCGGCGTCGCCGCGCCGCCCTGGTCGACGATCGCGTTGCTGATACTGCGCGGATTCGGCCACGTCCGTATCGTCTCACCGCTGCCGTCACCCGGATACGCCGACGGCGCCACGCGCCGCAACGGCATGTCCGCCCGGCCCCAGTCGGGGTTGTCCCGGTTGTTGCCCGAACCATCAATCGTGCGCGTTTCCGCGCTGGCCGGCGGTGCGATCAGCAGTGCCAGCCCCAGCGCCACACTGACCCACCCCGCCGCGCACCGGCGCGCCGTTCGATAACGCATCTTTCGCCTCCTCGCATCTGACGCTACCAAGGTGTAGCGCCTGCTGAAGAAGCGTCGACTGGCAATCGCTCGGATTGACGGCTCGGGCGTGCGCGGAGCCGGCCGTGGCGGCGCGCTCACGTTTCAGGGACGCAGACCCGCGCCCGCGACACGTCCGCAAGGCGCACTTCACGATCCAGCGGCCACGGGGCGCGCTCGTCCCGCGCCAGCACGATCTGCCACAGGTGCAGACCGCCCCATCGGAACGCCGCCTCCGCGCCTTGCAGGTAAAGCCACCACATGCGCGCAAACTGCTCGCCGTGCATCGCGACCACCTGCTCGCGCACCGCCTGGTAATTCGCCGCCCAGCAGGCGAGCGTGCGCGCGTAGTGCTGGCGCAGGTTCTCCACGTCCACGATCCACAGTCCCGCATCCGCGCCGATCGAGGCGATCTGCTCCAGCGCCGGCAGGTAGCCGCCGGGGAAGATGTACCGCCGAATCCACGGGTCCCCCACCGCCGGGCACATGCGGCCGATCGTGTGCAACACCGACAAGCCGCCCTCCGCGAGCAGGTCGCGCCAGCGCTGGAGAAACGGTTGATAGTGAGCGCGCCCCACGTGCTCGAACATACCGACGCTGATCACGCGATCGAAGCGGCCGCTCACGTCGCGCCAGTCGCCGCGCGCCACCTCGACGCGATCGCCGAGCCCCTGTTGCGCCGCCTCTTGCTCGATGTAGTCCGCCTGCTCGCGCGCGGGCGTCACACCCACTGCACGCACGCCGTGATGCCGCGCCGCGTGCAGCAGCAGCGAGCCCCAGCCGCAGCCGATGTCCAGCAGCCGCTGGCCGGGCTGAAGGCGTGCCTTGCGGCAGAGCAGCTCCAGCTTCTGGTGCTGCGCGGTGGTCAGGTCGTCGCTCTCGCGCAGGAAGCAGGCGCAGGAATAGGTCAACGACGGATCGAGCCAGAGGCGGTAAAAATCGTTGCCGATGTCGTAATGGTGCCGGGCGTTGGCGATCGCGCGGCGGCGCGCGGCAATCGCTGCAGCGCACCGTTGCGCGAGCTCGCCCAGTCGACTCGGCCGCGCGGCGGGAAATGTGCAATAGGCGCCTTGAAGCAAATCCAGCAGCGAGCCGTACACCTCGATGTCGCCGCGCATGTATCCTTCGCCGAAGGTCAGCGATGGCGAAACGAGCAGCCGCGCCAGCACGGCGGGCCGATGGACGACCACTTCGACGCGCGGCGTGCCGTGCCCGAGCTCGTACGCCCGGCCGTTCACCCGCAGGCGCACGGCCGAGCCTCGCCATCGTCGCTGAAGGTGCGTGCAGGTGCGATCGATCAACATGCGCCCCTCCCCCAACCAATGCCGCTCACGGGTTAACATAACCCCCCAGGGCCGAATTCCCAAGCATCGCGCGATCAGCCAAGGAGCGACCCATGACCAGCGACGCCGACCATCGCATGTACATCGGCGGCCAGTGGTGCGCCGCCGCGTCGGGCCAGACGTATCCCGCCATGAACCCCGCCAAGGGTAAAGCGTTCGCGAGCGTCGCCCAGGGCGACCGCACCGATGCGCAGCGCGCCATCGAGGCCGCGACCGAAGCGCGCGCCGCATGGTCGGCGACACCGCTGTTCGAGCGCGCCGACCTTTGCCTGCGCATGGCGGAAGTGATCGAACGGCGCGGTGATGAACTGGCGGACATGCTCTGCACTGAATTGGGGAAGCCGCGCCACAGCGAGGCCGTGGAGGAAGCCAGACTGGTACCGCACTTCTACCGCCAGGCCGGCGAGATGGCGCGCTACCTGGAAGGCTCGACCCAGCTCGGCCGGCAGGCGCGCAAGCGCATGACCAGCTTCCGTCGGCCGCGCGGCGTCGTCGCGGTCATCACACCTTGGAACTTTCCCGCCGCCATTCCCAGTGAATACCTGCCCTACGCCATCGTGATGGGCAACACCGTCGCGTGGACGCCGGCGCCGACCGCGGCGGTGACGGCGACGCTGCTGATGGAATGTCTGATCGAAGCGGGCCTGCCGCCGGGCGTGATCAACCTCGTCATCGGTCCCGGCGCGGAAGTCGGCGACGAGCTGGTGGTCAATCCCGGCACGCACGCGGTCGGCATGACCGGCAGCGCCGCAACGGGGCGCATCATCTCGCAGCGCGCCGGCCTGAAGCCGCGCCTCATGGAGCTGGGCGGCAACGGCCCGACCGTCGTGCTGCCCGATGCCGACCCGGTCAAAGCCGCGCGCGCCGTGGCCGGCGCGTGCTTCGCCGCGGCGGGCCAGGTGTGCTCCTCCACCGAGCGCATCTTCGTGGCCGACAACCTCAAGCAGCCGTTCGTCGACGAGGTCGTGGCGCAGACGAAAAACTGGGTGCAGGGCGACGTGTGGGACGAAAAGGTGAACATGGGCCCGCAGAACAACATGGGTGTGGTCGAAAAGGTCACCGCGCACATCGACGACGCAAAGGCCAAGGGCGCCACCGTGGTCGTCGGCGGCGATCGCCCTTCCCTGCCCGGCTTTTTCTACGAGCCGACGGTGCTGGTCGACTTCGCGCCCGATTCGCTGGTGAACCGGGAAGAAACGTTCGGCCCCGTCGCGCCGGTGCGCGCGTTCTCCAGCGATGACGAAGCATGGTCATGCATCGAAGCATGCGAGCTCGGCCTGGTCTCCGCGGTGTTCACCGAGAACGCGAGCCTCGCCTGGAAATGGGCCGAGCGCTTGCGCACCGGCATCGTGGTCATCAACGACATGAGCGAATACTGGGAACCGCACATCCCCTTCGGCGGCATGGCGGGCAACGCCAGCGGCATCGGTCGCCTCGGCGGCCGCCACACGCTGGAGTTCATGTCCGACTTGCAAACGATTGCGTGGCACGTGGATTGAACTGCGGTGTTCACGATCGGCTTGTTTTCACAAGTCGTCCGCACCGTTCAATGTGACCACGCCCTTGATGTAGCCGTCCTCGCGCGCGGCCGCGGTTGCGAGCAGTTGCGGGTATTCGTCCAACGGCACGACGTGCGTCACCAATGGTTCGAGGTCGATCAGGCCGCGCTGCATTAGGCGGATCGCGGGCGGGAACGGGTTGCGCGTGGCCGAGTTCGGCGCGGAGTTGACGACGGTGACACCCTGCATGTGCCAGAGGTCGCCGGGGAACTGGGCGGTGCCGTGGTTCCAGCCGAACAGGTTGATCCGCCCGCCCTTGCGCACGAGGCGCGAGGCGAGGTCGAGCCCGCTCTGCGCGCCGCTGGTGTCCACGACGGTGTCGATGGACGCCGCCTTGAGTTGATCGACGGTCTGCTCGAAGGCTGTGTCGCTGGGGTTGTAGGTCTCCGTTGCGCCGAATTGGCGCGCCAGCTCCAGGCGGCGCGGGTCGAGATCGATCACGATCAACCGATCGAGCAGCGAGCGCGCCAGCCCCTGCACCAGCATCAGGCCCATGAACCCGCAGCCGATCACCGCGATGCGGTCGCCCGCCTTCGCCTGGCAATGATCGAGTCCGGTCACGACGCAAGAGACCGGCTCGACGATCCAGTGCTCGTGCGGTCGGTCGTCGTCGGGCAGGTGATATAGACGCTGCGGCCGCACGTTTACGCGCTCGGTGAAGCCCAGGCCATGCCCGGTCACGCGGTCGCCTTCACGCCAGCCGCGCACATCGCGCCCGACCTTGACGATGCGCCCCACGCCCTCGTGCCCCGGCATGATGTCGCCCTCCGCACCATGCTTGTACACGTACACGTCCCACGCGCAGATCCCGCACGCCAGCGCCTGCACCTGCACCTCGTCCGGCGCGGGATCGGAAACCGGCACCTCGATCAACTCCACCCGCTCCTTTTCGCCGTAACGGATCGTGCGCGCGTGCTTCGTTTTCGTACTTGTGCTCATGGGGGATTCACCTACAGCGGCTCAGGCCTTGAGCCATCGCGTTATGGAACATCCGTGAAACGCTGAGCGGCACTGCGGATCCGCATCCGGTGCGGTCCGGCGATGCCCGAGATGAAATGTAGCGCCGTTCGGCGATGATGCCCACTTTTTCGTGGTGAAAAATCGGAGTGGTGGTGCGGCGTCCCGGGCGAGCGCGCCGGTTCATCCCCCACGGCCCTGACGCCATCCCGCATCTCAACCCCCCTCCCTTGAGGGAGGGGTCAGGGGAGGATGAAGCGCACTGCAACCATGAACGCTGATGCGCGTGAGGATGACGGAAGGTGTTCGTGCGCCCCACCCTCCCCCTGCCCCTCCCTCAAAGGGAGGGGGGTTGAAGTTGGTGCTATCGGCCGGTGAGCTGATCAACGAGCTGCGCCGCGCGGTCGCAGATCGTCGATTCCAGCCCCGGCGCATACGGCCCGATCCAGCCCCTGAGCATGTGCGCTTCCGCTTCGTAGCCGCCCTCGGCAAGAATCTGTTCCGTGGGGATGTAACCTGCTTCGCCATCGTCCACCAGCGCGCAGCAGAGCAGCGCGCGATCCTTCAGCGTCTCGCGCAGGCGATGGGCGTAACCGGTACACACTTCCCCGTTGATCCCCAGCAGTGCGAATGTCGAGCCGATGGTCAGCGCGTGCAGGCGCAGCGGTATGGACCCCGGCGGCGTTTCGCCCGCGTCGCGCATGCGCTGGAGCAATCCCGCCCACCGCTGCTGGTTCGCCGTCTCGGGCGCGCGCAACACCGGGCTGTCCAGTTGCGACACGCACGGCAACTCGAACGATTCCATGCCCACACCAACCGGTCCCGTCAGTTCCGTGCGCGGTTGATCGGCGCAGATAGCTTCAACATCGCGCCCGAGCTGCGCGCCGATCGACGCCACGCGATCGATGAAGCAGTGATGCGTCGCCCAGTTGCCGTCCTCATCGAGATTCACCGGGCGCACGTCACCTTCAAAGCCTTGCAGGAAAAACGCGGTGCGATCCGGCCGCGGCTCCTCCAGCACCAGCCGGGCGAAACCGGGGAAGTCCGGCCCGAGCAGGTAGCCACCGCGCACCGTGGGGTGACAGCCGTGACAGAAACAGACGCACTCGCCGCGCGCACTGGTCAGAATCATCACTCCAACGGACGGATCGCGCATCCCATCGAAATTCGCGATCCGGTTCGGCCCGCGCCGATTCACGCTGATGTCGCTGGTTCCCCACACAAGCTCAATCCGCGCATCGGCCGCCCGATCGCGCGCTTCCTGGCAAACCGCCACGATCGTCTCCCCGAAGCGCTCGCGCAGCCGATGCTCCACCGCCTCGGGATGCAGCTTCATCGGCGCCGACTCATCCAGCATCGGCCCGCAATGCGTGTGCGAGGGATGAAACAACACCTGCTCCGGCCGCGCGCCCAACTCGCGTTGCAGCCGATCGCGCCACTCCACCGCCATTGCCGGGCTCACCCACGCCAGATCGAGCGGCACGAGCCACGCGCTTTCATTCTCATCCGCGATGTGCACCGCCCCGATGCGCAGCGGCATGTACTGCCCCGCCGACCGGCGATCGCGGAATCCATAACCCGCCATCGCCACCGGCTCGTCAACCAACAGTTCGCGATGCGCCCAGCCCGCCCTCATCGACTCAACCCCCAGCCGCCGAGGCCCGTCGTCTCGCCTTCATCGCACACCAGCAGTTGCTCGTGCTGCTCGGCCACCTTCCGATACGCCGCCGCGTGCTGCTCGATCAGCTCCGGCACGAACCGCTTGAACCACGGCACCTTCAACACGCGCCGCCCGATCGACTCGCTCACCGGCAAGCTCCCCGCCGGCTGGCGCACGTCGCGCGCACTGTGCGCCAAACGCGTCGGCTTGCCGTGCCCGTAAATGTCGGCGGTGTTCATCAGCGGATGCAGATGCAGCGGCCGATTGCAGCCGGGCGCGCACTCGCTGCCCTCGGCGCGCACCGCCCGCGCGAACGTGCTCACCGACAGCCCGCCCAGTTCCTCCGGCACGTAATGCCCGCGCGCCGCGTACCAGCCGGCCATGTTGCTGCCGGCCGACTCATCCACGCGGTGAGCGCGCAGGCCCGGCACGTCTTCGAGCATGTCCCAGAAGTGATGCATCGCGCGGCGGATCTCCGCGGCGCGCTCGTCGTAGCGGCGCAGTTGCGACCGGCCGAACGCGGCCGAGAGCTGGTGCATGCGCCCCTTGATCCCGCCCATTGGCAGCCCGCGATAGGCGCTCAGTTGCGGATCGTCGATGCGCTGGTCGAACCGGCCGTAATGCCCGAACGCCACCGCGCGCTGCCAGATGTCGCGGTGCGCGGTGACCAGCATCCCCGCTTCGCCCGCCGGCAGACTCTTGCGGCTCATCAGCGAAAACGCCGCAACGTCCGAAAGCGTGCCAATCGGCCGACCCTTGTATCGGCCACCGTGCGCATGCGAGGCGTCCTCGATCACGACGAGGTTGTGCCGGCGCGCGATCGCGTTGATCGCGTCCATGTCCGCGGGATGGCCGAGATAATGCACCGCCACGATTGCGCGCGTGCGCTCGGTGATGCGATGCTCGATGTCGGCCGGGTCGAGGCAGAGGGTTTCCGCGTCGATGTCCGCAAACACGACGGTCGCGCCGAGCCCGAACGCCGGCAGCGCGCTGGCCCAGTACGTGATCGACGGGCAGATGATCTCGTGCCCCACGCCCACGCCGCAGGCGAACATCGCCGCTTGCAGCGCCGCGGTGCCGTTGCAGAACCCCAGCGCGTGCTCGATGCCGAGCCAGTCGGCGAACTCGCGCTCGAAGCGCTCCGTCTCGTCCAGATCGGACATGGCACCGCGCCGCAGCACGGCCAGCACCGCCTGCTCGTCCTCGGCGGTCACCCGCGGCCAGTCCAACGCGTCGCCGGGATCGAGCGTGACCGTTTTCGGCCCGCCCGACAGCGCCAGATCGCTCGTACTCGTGGGCACGGAACCTCCTGCTCATTCAGTGATGATTGCGAACTGAACTTCAAACCAGCTTCATCGCCCGCCAAGCCGCGCGGGTGAGCGCAGCGAACCCCGCGGGTATCTCGCGCCCAAACGACCCGCGGGGTTCGCTGCGCTCACC
>JBMCXL010000067.1:0-11020 GCA_048621015.1 Phycisphaeraceae bacterium | reverse complement strand
GCTGCACGCGCTGGGCGTGCCGGTGGAGCGCTACTACCACTTCCACCCCGAGCCCACCGGCCGCTTCCCGCGCACACCGGAGCCGACAACCGACAACCTGGCCGATTTCTGCGCCGAATTGCCGCGCTTCAAGGCGGATGTCACCTTCGTGCAGGATCCGGATGCCGATCGCCTCGCGATCATCGATGAGCAGTGCCGACCGATCGGCGAAGAATACACCCTGGCGCTGTGCGCGATGCACCGCCTGCAGCGCGGCGAGGTCACGGTGGCGAACCTCTCGACCAGCCGCATGATCGATGACGTCGCCGAGCAGATCGGCGCCTCGGTCGTGCGCACGCCGGTCGGCGAGGCGAACGTCGCCTCGGCGATGCGCGCGCATCACGCTATGATCGGCGGCGAAGGCAACGGCGGCGTGATCCTGCCCGAAATCGGTCTCGTGCGCAACAGCCTCATCGGCATCGCGCTCATCCTCGAGCTGCTCGCCAAGCGCAAGCAGCCGCTCAGCGAGATCGTCAGGCAGATCCCCGCCTATGCGATCGCCAAGGACAAGGTGCCGATCGACGGCCAACTCACGCGCGAGCTGCATCGCAAACTCAGCGAGCGCTACAGCGACCAGACGATCGACCAGCAGGACGGCGTGCGCATCGACTGGCCGGACCGCTGGGTGCACGTGCGCCCGAGCAACACCGAGCCGATCGTCCGTCTCATCGCCGAAGCGCGCGACCGCCAGCAGGCGAACGCCCTGCTCCGCGAGGTGAAGCAGACGCTCGGCATCAACGGTGGATAGATGGCCCTTCCGCGCGTTTCGCGCGGCTCCTAACGCACCGGCGCCTGGGCCTGCAAGCGCTGGCCGTCGATGGCACGCGTGAAGGTCACGCGCAGCACCGCCGGCTCGTCCGTCGCCACCTCGTCATCCAACTGGAGGCGGAACAGGTACGTGCGCGTCACCGGATCGAAATGCTCGCGCTGCGCCGCGAGCGTGCGCATGGTGACGTTCCAGTGATACAGACGCCGACCGAGCACCTGCCCGCCCTGGTCCGAGGCGAACAGGTCGAACCGGGCGATGCCGGCCGACTTGACCGAATCCTCCATCTGGTCCGTCAATTCAATGCGCGCATCAAGAATGGCGCCATCCTGCCCGCGCACGAAGCGCGTGGACGGCGCGATCCGCATCGCGACCGGCACCGGCCGCCAGTAATCTTCCATCCCCGACGGCGCCGCCACGTCCGGTCCGCCCTTGAACTCGCAGCCGCCGCACGCACCCGCGAGCAGCGCGCCGCCAAGCAGCGCCACAAGCCAGCATGAGAGCCGAGCCCACCGTTGCGGATCCATGATGCGAACCTTACGTCGACTCGTGCGCGGATTCAAGAGGTCGCCGAACCGTTCGCCTGGCGCTGCCGATCGATGGACGCCTCCGAGCGAACGTATCCCAGCGCGCTGAGCACCAGCACGAGCAGCGCCGTGATCGACTGGCTCGCCTCGACGATCGCTGACTCATGCTGCGGCCACAGCAGCACGGCGATCGCCGTGACCTGGGCCGCGAGGCTGACGAGAAACTTTCGACTGGTCCACCGTCTGGGCATGACAAAAACTCCTGTTGACTATTCGAGTGAAGATGCTGTTCAGGCACGGAAAGGGCGAGGGGCGGTCGGCGTCATCAGAGCGGCAGCACCTGCAGCGCCAGTGCCTCGGCGCGCTCCAGGACGCGCGCCGCGGCGACGAGCTTCGCCTCGTCGAGGTCCGCTTCCGCCATCGCGGCGCGAAACGCCGGATCGTCGCGCAGACGCTGCACCGCCGACTCCACCAGTCGCGTTCGATCGATCACCGCCGCCAGGTGCGGATGGGCCTTGGCGAACGCCGACCAACGCCGATTGATCCGCTGCTCGACCACGTCGCGCAGCATTCGCGTTTCAGACATGGATTGCTCTCCGTTGAGGGGTTGCGGGTGGAACAGGGGGAACGTCACTCCGAAGCAAGCAGGGACCACAGGTCATCACCGACGAGGCCTGCCATCAGCCGATCCTGCCGCATCAGGATTGCGGCGGCGCGGCGCGTGGCATCGGCGGCGGCGCGGAGGTTGTCGCGACGGCGCTGACGCTGCTCGCGCAAGTGCATCTCGTGGCGCACCAGCTCCTCGCGCGCGACGACGTATGCCTGGGTCGCCTCTTGAACCCATTCGCGATCGAGCTCGTCCCGCTGCGCAAGATCCTGCTGATAAGCGTCGTGCAGCGCCTCGCGGGTCTGCGCGATCCATCGGGCGTCGCGCTGCGCATCGGCATCGAGCCGGTCCCCCTCCTCGCGCAATGTTCGCTCGCTCGCTTCCAGCAGCGGCAGGACTGACGGCGGCGTGCTGCAGCCCGTTGTCGTGAAACCGACTGCCAGCAGCAGGAACGACACCATCCATTGGCGTGATCGTTCAAGCCGCCTTGTGACGTGGGATTTCATCATTGATCTTCTCCAGCAGTTCACGAAGTTGTTTCTGTGTCTGATCGAACCGCTCGATGGCCTGCGTGTTGCGCCGCACCAGCCGCACGAGCACGCGCAGCTCCTGCTGCTGCTGCACGATTTGGGCATGGCTTGCATTGAGCTGCGCTTCGCGTTTGCGGGACAGCGTGCGCTCCCACACCCACAACGCGCCCATCAGCCCCGCCACACCGAATTGTGTGAAATCGCTGAGCACATCCAGGAGCATGGCCGACTCCGTCCTTCGGCGTGAAACGCGCGTCACCGATCAGAAGTGAACGTGTACGGTCGTGCGCGGCCCGCTCTGCTCGGTCACGGGGAAGCGCACATGCAGGCTGGTGACAACGGCGCCTCGCCGGGTCACTGCCTCGGCGCCGCCGGTGGCATCGCGCCGCGGCGCGCTCGCTTCGATCAGTCGGTCACCGATGCGCAGCCAGGGCCAGGCGCCGGCCAGTTCGATGCGGCCGCGGCCTTCCAGCGCCGCCTCGGCGCGCTGCTCCGCCTCGCGCAGTCGCTCGACGAGCCACGCATCCAGCGCCTGTCGCTGATCGATGGCGCGCGTCGCCAGCGCGCCGCTCTGGACATCGCCGTGGTGCATGCTGCCCACGTCGATTCGCCGAAACTGAAACGCCTCCCCCACCTTCAGCACGCGCGCGGTGCGCCGGCCGGCGAAAGGATTGCCGCGCCAGCGAACGCGGCGCACCGGCTGGGGACTGCGCAGCGACGCGGTGACGCGCAGCCTCGCCGAACCGCTCTGCAGGGCCGTGAGAAACGTGCCCGGCAGCGCATCGTCATCCAGATACACCGCGGCCCGGTCGCGCTGAACCACGGCCCGCCCCGGATACTGCGACCAGCTCTGACCGCTGTCCGTGCTGATCTCCACCACGGGCAGGCGCGGCTCGCCCGTGTCGTCCAACGTCACGCAGGAGCGGAACGGCAACGGCTGGGCGCGCACTCCGCTGTCGCCGAAGAATGCCGCAAGGTTGAACGGCGCGCCCCGGTTGTAGGGCGCGGCGCTGAAGCGGCCATCCTCGTTGAGCACCCAATGGCGATAGACGTTGGCATAACGGGCGAAGTCGTTGCTCTGCGTGCGGTCGTAGGCCGCGTCCGCCTCACCCTCCAGCGCCGGGTTCCATCCACCGACCAGCTCGAAGGTGGACTCGATCTGCCAGCCGCTCGCCTCGACGATCCAGCGCTGCGCCGCGTCGAGCGGCGCAGCCAGGTCGATGCGCAGGGCATCGGCCAGGGGACGTGCGATCTCCGCCCAGCGCAGCCGCACGGGCCGCCCATGCTGCAAGGCACGCACATGCCGATCTTCGGTCACGGTGCGCCCCTCGCGCCGAATCGTGCGCTGCACGATCAGGCCATATGGCTCAACAACCTGCCGCAGCACATCGCCCACCGGCTGCGCCAGGTCGACCGCGTGCAGCAGCGTCGCCTCGCGCAAAAGACGCGGCAGCAAATGGAGCGAGAGGCGCAGCTCACCCAGGGCGCTGATCGTCGCCAGCGCGCTGCCGACGGTCCACCGCTCGCCCCTGACTTGGGGCACATGCACCTTGCGGCCGTGGATGTCGAACGTCTGTGGGGAGCGATTCCCACCGGGACCGGGCAACAGCGTGCCGCAATCGAGCGACGTCAGCGCCCCTTCGTGAGTCGCCCACCACACGTGGTCCACCGGCTGGGCCAGTGCCCGCGTCCATTGGTCGTGCAATTCCCACTGCTGCTGTTCGAGGCCGGCCGCGCGATGGCGCATGGCGCGCTGCATTTCACCGCGCGCCAGCACCGACCACCGTTGCTGGTCGTCCACCAACCGATACGGCATCGCGACCAGCACATCGCGATGCGCCCACAGTGCTGCGAGTGTGCCGTCCTCCACCGCAGCGGCCGATGCGAGGACGAGGCGGCGCTCATTCAACGGCCCTTCCACCGTCAGCGATGCCACGCGCAGGCGCGGTTCGAGGGCGCCGTCCACGAACACCAACGGCTCGTTCGCCGGCAGCGCGCCGGTGCCTGTGTGTCCACCCAGCGAAGCGCATGCCTTCATGGCTGAACCTCCAAGAGGTGCAGGGATTCATCCGTTGCGGAACGCGGACCGATCCTTTGCGACCAGTCCGTCTCGACGACCACATCGTCGGGCGAAGTGATGCGCCAACGGTAGCGCGCTTCGATGGTGGGTAGCGCCACAACAGCGCGAATGAGATGATCGTGCAGCGTGAACGTCGGCGCGGCCAGCGTCGTTTCGGCAGCGCCGTCCACTTCGCCGCGCAGTTCCACCCCGGCCACGCGACACGCGCTGAGCGGCCGCTCCCACATCAGCGTCAACGCCAGCTTGCCATCGTCAACCGGCACCGGCCAGGATGGATGATCCGGCCAGACCGGGCGCATCGGCGGATGGGCGGCGCCGTTCTGGTGCGCGAGGTGCGCAAGTGGCAGCGACAGCTCGGGGCGATCCTTCGCATCAATATGGCGCACCAGGTAAAGCGCGGTGCTCCCTGCGGCGGGTCGCAGGCCATGGGGCAGCACGAGTTCGTGCTCGTGATCGCGAAGCGCGTAGGTCGGCGCGGCTGGATCGAGTGATTCCAGTCGATCGAGCGGGCCATATACGTCCCAGCCCCGATGGGGAAACGTCACGCGCAGCAACGGATCGCCCACCAGGTAAAGCCCATCGCGCAGGATCGGCACGGCGAGATACCACGCCTCGGCAAGCGTCCACCCGCGTCGCAGGGCGTCGAAGAACGGCCGTGCGTACGGCAGCGCGGTGTGTGCGTAGATGTCGCTGCTCGCCACGGCGGCGGCATAGCCCGCATCCAAGGGGACCTCGATCCAGTTCGTCGGCGAGGCGCTGCGAATGGTCGGTGCGGTGGGCGCGAAGGGATGTACCTGAACGCTCGCCACCCGCAGGCCCGCGGGGTCGGCGAAGTAGCCGGCGGGCGGGCCGGCCGTGTTGTCCGCGTCCCAGCACCAGAGGAAGCCATCGTGATCGACCGCGCTGAACGCCGCATTCTCAGCGGGCTGATCAGGGTCGCCGCTCAAGATGAACGGCAGGCGCGTGCGCATGCGGTCAACGCTCTGGGCCCAATCGATCATGCGCTGCTTGTAGGAGAGCAGCGCGTCGCCATCGCTGTTGAACGGGCCGAACCAGATTGCGGCGTGATCGGCGTCCGTCAAGCCCGCCTCGATGAGCGCGGTGGCGCGTTGCACGAGCGCCAGCGCGCGGTTCAGATCCGGTGCATCGAGGCGGGCGGCCAGGAAGTGTTCGCCGAGGTCGGCCTGTGTCGGTCGCGTGGGCAGGGCGTTGTCGGCGTTGACGTTGCTGCTGCCGCCGCGTGTCGACTTGAGCAGATGCAACAGGGCCGGCACGGGCTCCAGGGAATTGCCGACCTGGTAATCGACGTAACCCGGCACGCGATAGCCCGCCAGCAGGCCCATGATTTGTGCATCGAGGCCGGTGCGGTCCAGGTAGTCTTCGATCGCGGCGACCATCTGCTCGAACTGCGATTCATCGATCACTTCCGTCAGCGGCAGGTCCAAACCGAGCAGGTTCGCATACGGCACACCGCGCGCGGCGCGATACGCCGCGGCCCAAGTGGCGGCATCGGCATCGGCGGTGTTGTAGATCACCAGCCAGCGCGCCGGGTCGTCGCCGTGGACACCGTTCGGCGCGACGGTGACCGGGCCGATCTCCTGGTCAGCCAGGCACCACTCATCGAGAAACAGCTCGCCGCTCAGCGCCGTGTCCTTGAAAAATGCGCCAATCCAGGTATAACGCGCCGCCAACGGGTTGAATGCGCCGGTGGTCGCGCCGGCCACCACGCCGTTGATCCAAAGCACCGCTTCTTCCGCACCGGTGTCGATCCTCAGCTCGATCACGTGCCACGCCAATGCGGAGAGCGTCGCGCTCAGCGTCGTGCCGTCGGCGAACGCGACGGTCACGGCGCGGAGATCACACTCGTAATCGATCCACCAGACCGGCTCGTGCTGCGCATCGCTTGCGCCGGCAAGACGCACCGAACCGTTCTTCGCACTGGCCGGGTTGAGCGCGAAGCGCACGTGCAGCAGCGCTCGGGAGGCGCCCAGGTCGTGCTCGAGGTAAGCCCCGTCGTTGCCGTTGGTCATGGAGACGAGCAATCCCATTCCCGGCGTATCGCGTGGTCGATCGGGAAAACCAGCCGTTGCGGATTGAGTCAAGGTGACGCTCATGAATCGATTGCCTGGAGAGGTATCGGAAAATGCGCGGGCACACGCCGCACACGCGTGATTACGCGGCCGGCTTGAAAAGTCCCGCGCCGCGATGGTAAAGGTCGGCGATCTGCCCGGCTGTCAGGGCGTGAGGGAACAGCGCGACTTCATCGAGTGTCCCTTCCACGGGGTTCTGAAGGTTGCTGCCGCCGCGCCGAACGAGACCGATCTGCGTGTAATCCAACGCGGGATCGACATCGATCTCCCCGCTGGCTTCGAGCTGGGCATCGACGTGCAACGTGATTGTCAGCCCTTCACGAGTGACCGCCACATGGTGCCACTGGGCATCGCGCAGTTCCGTGTTCCCGTGCACGTCCTGGACGCCACCAGCGTCCTTGACGAGAAACTGCAGCGCACCGACGCCCGTCGATGTGTCCCGGATGCGGAACTCGACCACGTGCCCCAGTCCACTGTCCTGTCCCCAACTGAAGATGGTGTTGGAACTGCTCGAGGTCGTGGCGAACGACTTCACCCACGCGACAATCGTGAGATCATCGGGCAGCGCGATGAACGGAAGCTCGATCCAGCCGGGGGCGATGGCACCGAATGCGGCGGCCGCGTTCGCATCGCGATAAAGGGCGCCCGTCTCCCCGAGCGTGCCGCCTGTCCATTGCCCGTTGGCGTTCGGCTGATACGTGCCATGGCGTATGCCAAGCTCGTCCAGTGCCGTCGTGCCTGTCGTCTCACCGAGGCGCCAGTAGGCGAAGGGATTCAGTTCAAGGACGGCCTGGCGATACGCGAGCCACGTTTGCGGGCCGGCGGCGAGCTCACCCCATGCCGGGACCTCGAAATCGACGTGCTTGAATGTTGTCATGTGACAGTTCCAGGCAGTGCCGACCGCGCGTGATGTCTCGCCGCGGCACGACTTGTTGTTTGACCTGATTCAGACGCGAAAGATGGTCTCAAAACGACGGTCGAGAATGTCAGTGATCACGCCCTCGGCCAGGATGACCTCCGCGAGCTTGATATGCGGATCCACCGGCCAGCCGTTGGCACTGGCGTCGACACCCAACACGGCGCTGCCGCTGTCGTCCTCCAGCCAGAGCAGGGCCGTGTTGTTGTTGTACGCACTCAGATCCTGCGTACCGCCGGGGTAAGCGAGCGCCGCACCGGAGATTGAAAGCCGGCCAGGCGCGATACGCACCGTCGTGTCATTGCCATCATCCCGTGCCACGCGCAGCGCCCCGCACGACGACTCGGTGAGCAGATGCAACGTGCGCACAAGCCATTCGTAGTAGGGCTGAAGCCCGATCGGTGGGTACTCGATACCGGTCGACGCGTGACGGGTGCCGACGAGACTCTCGATCTGATCAGAGGTGAGTTGTTCAAAGGGCATGGATGTTCTCGCTGAAGATGGCGGTGACGTTCGCAGCGCGACGCGGTGCGGCGACCGACGCGATGGGTGGTGACTACTCCGGCCCGTTCACGCGAATCACCACGAGCACCACGATGTCCTCTGCCTCACTGGTGATCGTGCCGTTGGCGGTGCGAATGAGGTCGACGGTGAGCAGGTCGCCGCGCTGCACCTGCTCGGTGCCGTCGGTCTTGAGCACGGCGGAGGTGCCGTCTCCCTGGGCGGTGCTGGCGAAGCCGGCGCCTTCGCTGTCGGTCATGGATGGATCGGTGGTGGTCAGTGCCGTGCCGTTGACTTTGACCGTGGCGCGGACACCGTCGTCACTGTCATCGGAGACGATGTTTTCGCCCACGGACAGGATCACGTCGGTCACCACACCGGCCGCAGGCACGGCGCCGAGCAAGGCATCGTTCACCGAAGCATTCAAAGCGCCGGCGTGCTTGTATTGCGGCTGCACGGTGCCGAGCAGGTTATAGCTGGCGCCGTCATAGCGCTGCTGAAAGAAGCCGTTGTCCAGGTTGACCAGGAGAAACGTGTCAGCCGGCAGCCGCTGCACGAGGCTGAACTCCAGGGCCATGTTGGCATTGGCATCGGCGCTGTCGTTGATGAACTCGTAGATCGCTTCCCCATCCACATCCTGACGTGTCCGGAGATGGCGGTGGAAACTGTCCGCCGAATTGAACCCGCCGCCGGTCATGTGGGACAGCGCGAAGGCGGTGACGTTCTCGCTGACGTCGTCCAGCGCCTGGTTGATCTCGGCAGCGCTGGCACTGACGTTCAGCGTCTCGAGGTTGGGCACGCTGAGAAACGCTTCGCCGCGCAAATCCGTGATGCTCTCAATCACCGAGGCATTCGTGACGATCTCGGCAAGCGGCACGAATGTCGTGCGATCGCTCGGAAAGGCGGACGTGTCGGTCTGCACCTCGCCGTTGGCATCGAGCCAGACATAGGTGCTCGCGTTCGTGTCGAGGGCGATCCCGGTGGCGCCCGCGAAGTCAAGTGGGGCATTGAGCAGGCGTGCGCGGCCCGGCCGGACGCCGATGCTCACATCACCAACCTGATAAACGCGCAGATCGTTGGCGCGCTCACACGCGCGAAGGAGCCGATGCAGCATCCTGCGAAATTCGAGGTGGTACGGGCTCTTGCCTGTGGGGATGTACTCCACGCCGGTGGCTTCATCCTGGCTCAGCGCGAGCAGTGCCGAATCGTTGGGATAGCATTCTGTCATGTTGCTGTCTCGAGGTGCGTTTGAAAGATGTGCGCCCGGCTCCGTGTCAGCTCCAGCGCAGCGTGAAATCGTTCTCGAACTCGATTCGCGATACCGGCTCTGCAAGTCGATCGATCTGCACTGTCCTGCTCACCCCGTCGGCGACGGGTTGGCCGGCGTGATCAATGGCGGTCAAGCTCAGCTCATGCATTCCCGCTTCCAGACGGCGATGCGTCCACCGCCATGCCGTGCCGTCTGCGCCAAGGGGTCCGTAGCCGAACTCCCCCACACCCAGCCCCGGACCGGTTGCCGCATCGATGCCGAACCCGCCCTCACCGAACAGACCGCCGAAGCCGCCACGATGCGCATCGCTCGGCCAGAGCGGCGCCTGGTCCATCGGCTGACCATCCACGCGCACGGTGACCTGCGCGTCCACCGCCAACGTCTCGTCGCGCAACACCGTCAACCGTGCCACGTCATCCACGCGCGGCTGCCATGACGCCAGCATTTCCGGCTGCGGCCGCCAGGCCTGATCGATCGGCACGGCCAGCAGCTCGATGCGATGCGCCTCGGCCCGATCCAGAACAAGCCACATCTCCCGCTGCTCCGGTTCTGCCGTGACGTCGTACAGCTCGTCGTCGACATACACCTGCACCAGCCGCTCATTCGGCGAAACGCATCGCCACCACAGATGCACCAGCGCCGGGTGCTCCCCTGCCAGCAACGTCACCGGCCGAGCGAGCGTCAACTCGAAAATGTCCTGGGTCGCAACAGACATCATGCCTCCCGTCACTTGCGCTACGCGCGTGTCTGCAGGTATTCGATGCGATAGTCGGTCTTCCATCGCGGCCCGAGGCGCGTGAAGGCCGCCGGCTCGAATTTCACCATCACCACGTTCGGCCACGTCCGATCGAGATGATCCACCAGCAAGCGCGGCACGCCATCGAGCTTCGCCTCGATGGCATCCACCTGCTGCTGCAACTGCTCGGACGCGTCCGCGATCAGGACGCCGGTCTGTGTGATTGGGCGGCCCTCAACACCCTGGCTGAACAGCTGCACCCCGCGCGCTCCGAGCGCGTGCTCCGTCGCGTGGCGCAACGATCGACCGCCGACGTGAATGCGTGCCGGCCCGCTCGTAAACAGGAACTCGTTGTCAAATGTGATGCTCATGCCTCTTCCGTTTGTCTCGTGGTGCTGGATGCTGGAAACGTGGCGCTACACGCGCGTCATGCGGACCAGCCCCAACCGCCGCCGCTCGTCGGCGTGGCCGTCGCCGTCCACGTCGACCAGCACGCTGCTTTGCGTCGCCGCCAGGTGAAACTGTCGGCCGTACTCGTGCGCCTTGATCCGCAGTTGCTCGTTGTCGCCGGTCAGCGCCGCCGCGCCGGAATAAATCCGCTCCAGCGTGCCGAGCGCTTCGAGACGCGCCATCACGGACAGCGACACCACCGCATCCTCATCCAGCGGTGCATCGGGATCGCTCGGATCGATGCCGAGCAGACGAAGCAGCGCGTCATGCACGAGGGCGGCCTGCGGCGCGAACGTCCGCACTTTCACATCCAGGTTCGTGCCCTCCTCGCCGGGGATCGGATCATCGTTCAACCGCGTGCGCAGCAGGGAGACGGTCAACGTCTGGGGATCGACGCGCTCAATCACCTCGTGCGGTGTGCGGCCGACGAGCACGACGCTTCCCGCCTCAACCTGCGCCAGCTCGAAGTCGGCGTCCAGGTGGGCCAGTTGGGCGGTCAGACCGAAGC